>NZ_CDWTMG010000074.1:0-19148 GCF_977945845.1 Frankia sp. CcMO1 | reverse complement strand
GATGCGGACGTCCGTCCGTCCGCCCGGCGGGCCGCGGCCCCCGTGCCGGCGCGGCGTCCGCGCCGGCACCCGTGGTCATGCCGCCCTCATCTCGGGCCGCCCCGCGAGGCTGCGGGCGGCGACGACCGCCTTCTCCCAGCCGGGCAGCGCCAGCCGACGATCGAGCACCGCGGACGGATCGGTCTTGATCCGCCGGTTGAGCCGCAGGTAGATGCCGGCCATCGCCCCACAGCAGGCCGCGCTGCGCCGGTCGAGCAGGTCGAGCAGGACGAGCCCACGCCCATACCACTCCTCCGCTCGCTGCGCCGACGTCCGCAGGTACGCGATGAGCGCGTCGGGGGGCCCGCCGAGACGACCGGTCGCGTCCACCTCGAGTTCGACGCCGGCGGCCTTCAGCTCCTGGCGCGGCAAGTAGATCCGGCCGCCGAGCAGGTCCTCGCGCACGTCCCGGAGGATGTTCGTCTGCTGGAGTGCGACCCCGAGGGCGTCCGCGACCCCCGAGGCGTCGCGGTGGGAGGTGGCCCGCTCGCTACCGAAGATGCCGAGCGAGAGCCGCCCGATCGTCCCGGCAACCAGGCGGCAGTAGCCGACGAGATCGTCGAACGTGTCGTAGGTGGTGCCGCGCACGTCGCTCTCGACCCCGTCGGCGAGTTCGATGAACGCCTCCAGCGGGATCGGGAACCGGCGGGCGGCGTCGGCGAGGGCGACGAAGACCGGATCATCGGAGCTGTTCATCCCCAGCTCCTCGACCTCCGCGTGGACCTGCGCCAGCCCGGCAAACTTCGCCTCCTCGGGGAGATCACCATCGCCGATGTCGTCGAGGCGGCGGGCGAGCGCGTAGACGGCGCTCAGCGCCCCCCGCTTCTCGGCCGGCAGCAGGCGGATGCCATAGGAGAAGTTGCGTGCCGCCTCCTTGGTCACAGCCTCGCAGGCGGCATACGCCTCCGCCACGGTCGGCCGGCCCGCGGGGAACTGCGCCGCGGTACTCATCGAACCTCACCCATCTCCGGAAGAACGGACTGTGCGGCGGGGACGCCGGCCTGGGTACTCGTCGCAGCGGTGCCGCCGTGGGCCGTGGAACCCGAACCGGAACCGGAACCCGAAGCGGAACCCGGCCAGGCCCCGGCCGCGCTGGTCGCGCTGGTCGCGGTGGCGACGGCGGCCGCCGTGTGCGCCACCGCCGACGCTCCGGGAGCCAGCGACCGGGCCAGCGCCGCCAGCGCGAACTCGGCGACCCGTGGCTTCGTCGCCTTCGGCGGCCCACCGAGCACGTCGTAGTCGGCGCGCCGGATCGCGTCCAACGCCGCCCGGCCCCCGCCCACGAAACCGGCCAGGGCCAGCCGCAGCCGCCCGGGCACCATCGACACCAGGGGAGCGCCCTGGTCGATCACCGTACGGGCCCGAGCGACCTCGAAGGCCATCAGATGGCGCACGGCCGGACTCGCGACGGAGGCCCGCAGATCGGCCTCGGTCACCCCGAAGGTGTCCAGATCCTCCAGCGGCAGGTAGATCCGGCCGGCGGCGAGGTCCTCGGCCACGTCCTGCCAGTGCTCGGCGAGCTGCAAGGCGGTGCACACCCGGTCCGACAGCACGACCCGGTCGGGGGTCGCCAGCCCGAAGACGCGCAGCACCATCCGCCCGATCGGGTCGGCCGAGAGCGTGCAGTAGCGGACCAGGTCGTCGAAGGTCTCGTAACGGGTGACCCGCTGGTCCTGCCGGTTGGCCTCGACGAGGCGCTGGAACGGTTCGGCGGGCAGGTCACAGTCCCGCACGGTCCGCGCGAGCAGGCGCAGGACCGGCAGCTCCGGCTGCCCGCCTGTCCAGATCACCTCGAGGTCCGCCGACAACCGGTCGAGCAGGGCGAGCCGGTCGCCGACCGCCTCGTCGCCGAGGTTGTCGACGAGCCGGCTGAAGACGTACAACGCGTTGAAGTGGGAACGAACCGCCGCGGGCAGAACGAACGGCGAGACCGGGAAGTTCTCCGCCGGGGCGGCGCGCAGCAGCTGCTCGGCGGGAGTTGCCAGGCCCGTCGCGGCCGGCTGGGCAGGCGTGCGTGATGGGCTGGTTCGGGCGTCGATGGCTGTCATACGCCTCTCCTTCGATGGCGGTCTGCACTACGGACGCGGTCGGGCCGGATCCCGCATCCCCGGGGGCCACGACCGGCGCGGACGTACCCGGAGAGCCGGGTTCGGAAGGCTCTTCGGAAGGCTCCGTGGTGGGGGTGGCTGCCTGGGTTTCGCCAAGGCGATCAGGATGCGGATCGCACCGGGTGGTCATGGGCACGATCAGCGCGGGCCGGTACGGGAGATGGGCCGGCCCTGGGCCGGTATCGGGATGAGCTCCGCCTGGCCGGCCCCCTTCGGTTGGTCCTCACAGGTCCGTGGGCGGGATGATGCTCCGGCGGCACCACCCGGGCGGCCTGCGGCCGGCCGCCGCCCGTCGGCACTCTCATCGTCGGTGTCGCTCACCCCCAGGGCCGGCCGGAAAGCCGGGAGCGGCCGGGTAGACCACGCCGCGGATCATCCGAAGACACCCGCCAGCCTGCGGTACACCGACGGGATCGCACCGTGGACCCGCACCGCGCCGAGTAACCAGCGTGGCACCCAGACCTCGGCGTCGCCGCGTCCGGTGGCCGTCAGCATGCGCTGCGCGACAAGCCCGGCCGGTATAGGCCGGGGCCAGCGACGGACGTAGGGCGCGCCACGGCGGTGGAAAAATGGTGTGTCGACGACGCCGGGTAGACACAGGGTCACCGTCACACCGCGACCGGCGACCTCGGACCGCAACGCGTCGGCGAAACCGAGCAGAGCGGCCTTGGTTGCGGAATAGGCGACCTCACCGCGCACGCCCAGCGCGCCGGCGATGCTGCCCACCAGCAGGATGCGCCCCTGGCCGCGGTCGAGCATGGCCGGCAACATGGCCCGGACCAGCATCATCGGCGACAGCACGTTGACCGTGACCAGCTCCGCGATCGCGGCCGGGGACATCACCTCGAACGGGCCCGCAGCCCCGAGGCCGGCCGAGCACACCAGCAGGTCGACCTCGCCGAGAAGCTCGGTCGCCCGGGAGGAGACCATCAGTTCCGAGCCGGGACTCGACAGGTCGACCGCAATCCGGTGCCCCTCGGTCGCCGCGGCCACCTCGTCGAGCGTGGCCCCGTTGCGACCGACCAGCAGCGACCGGCATCGGTCCGCGGCCAGCAGCAGCGCGGCCTCCCGGCCGATACCGCTGGATGCTCCCGTGATGACGGCGGTCCGGGGCGGCCAGGTCGAGACGCCCGAGCCGGCCCGCATGACCAGCCCAGTAAGAGATGTAGACACTCCGTTACCGAAAGCGGGGCGAGACCGGGTGCTCACGACACACCGCTTCCGGTCATTCCCCTCACGCCGTTCTCCCCCGCGGGCACTGGTTGCACGTCACCTACAACTTTCCCTACTCGTCGCCCCGCGTTGCGAGGTGGTCCGACCGAAGGTGATTCGGTGTGGTCCGCTGGCACGAACTCGCCGGCCGGATCGTTGCGTCGGCCACCCTGGCGGGCGGCACCGATCCGAACAGCCACTGCTCATCTCATCAACGCCGGGCTCCGGATCCGCGGTGCGTTGGTAACTCCGCGCCACCGGGCTCACGACTGCCACCATTCCACCGTCCCGTCGCCGGATCGTCCATGGTCAGATGGGCGACATCGGACAGCGAGGGCCGAGCGCGACTCTGGACTCCCTATCACACTCCCCCATCCCGACCGCCCGGCGTCGCCCGATATGACAGCGGTCCGATCGATTCGGAATCTGCTCTCGGAGACCTTCTTCCGGAGACTTCGAACTGGCTCCACATCGACGACTGGGTATTGCGGACTATTTACAACCGCATTGCCTCCGGAGGAAGGACGCGGCGACGACACCTTGCCGACTCGAGGCCGGTACGCGGCATCAGGGTCATGGTCGGCCGGCTCCGACGCCAACACCTTCCCGCCAGTCCGATCCGGTTACCACAAGATCACCGGCCGTGGCGGAGGCAAAGCCGCCAAGACCTACCCCCGGCGGCAGATGTGTCGACCCGTCCGCGGCGTGCGCCGGACAGGCGGAAGGCTCATCATCCAAACACTGATCCATCCTCCACACGCGACCACCCTACCGCCCCAGACAAACAAGAGCGAAAGCGGCATTTGCCACGACCAAATAGACGGACCACCATCTACGAACGTCTGAAGAGTGAGATGAGGCACATGAACCGCGAAGGTGGGTGGATACGAAGGGGTGATGCGCCGGATCGCTCACGATCCGGCGCATACAGTCGTCAGTGGAGCCGGACGGAGGCCAGGTCCGGCGCGGGAGGCGGGTGAGACGCCGCGGCCTCCCGGCACGCGGGACGTTCCCCGTGCGCCGGGCAAGATGTCGCGACCGGACCCGCGTCGGCGACCGGGGCATCCTGTGACCCGGTCAGGTCGGCACCGGAGGGAGACCTGTCACTTTCATGCCCCTCATCACCCACCGCGCCGCAGCCGCCGGAGCCAGCGGCGGAGGCCGCGCCAGAGTCAGCGGCGGAGACGGAGACGGAGACGGCGGGATCGTCACCGAGAGCGGCGAGGGCGGCGGCCACGATCTCCCCCTGCTCCGCGGCGGAGACCAGGGGGGTGAATGTCCTCGGTACCTGCGAGACGAGGACCCGGAGGCGCTCGGAGCAGGTGACCGCTTCGCCCGTGCCGCCGCGCTCCTCGTCGGCGCTGGTGGACTGCCGGGCGGCGGCCTGGGCACGTTCGATCGCCATCCCGATGATCCCCCCCCGCAGGGACCCGACCGCGCAGTACGCGCGCAGCAACCCGAGATGGGTGGGAGCCGGCCCCGCGAGCCCGTGCACGAGGGCCTGCTGCAGCGACAGGATGTCGCTCTTGCCGATCTTGCGGTGGATCACCGAGGGGTCGTCGGCGAAGACGAGCAGCACGCCACCGGGGCCCGCCAGGGCCTCGACGAATCGCTCGATGATGACCCGGGGGGACGGCGGCGGGGACTGCCGAACGAGATCGACGAGTCGACCGAGCTCGGACACGAAGGGCTCCAGCAGGGCGTCGAGGATCGTCTCCTTCGACGGAAAGTGGTAGTAGAGCGCTGCCTTCGTCACTCCCAGGCGCTCGGAGATGTCCCGCACCGAGGTGCCGGCATACCCCTGTTCGCTGAAGAGGCTCATGGCGGCGGCAAGGATCCGCGATCTGGTATCGCCCCGTGGATCGGGCGATGCCGGATCGGGCGATGCCGGCTCGGTCATGGCGGCCCTGCACCCCCCGATCGAGTCCGCGACGGATGTTACTCTCAACTCTACCTACTGAACGACCGGTAAGTTTCTCAGCAGCAAATCGTCAGCACGACGTCGCAGGTAGCGACACCACCGATCACCAACGCCCGAGGGGAAACCGTGGCCTCGCTCGCCCGCTGGTGCTTCCGACACCGTCGGCTCGTCCTGTTCCTGTGGATCGTCGCGCTGCTCGGGCTCGGCGGCATCAGCCAGGTGGCCGGAAGTAGTTACAAGGACGCCTTCTCCCTGCCCAGCACCGATTCGCAGAAGGCCATCGACCTCCTGCAACGCGACTTCCCGGCGGCGTCGGGAGACAGCGCCACCATCGTGCTGCACAGTGACAAAGCTCGCATCACCGATCGGGCCATCTCCGATCCGGCCAGCGAGATGCTCGGCAGGCTCGCCAAGATCCCGCACGTCACCGAGGTCACGAGCCCTTACGGCCCGCGGGGCGCCGCCCAGATCAGCAAAGACGGGCACACGGCCTTCGCGACCGTCAACTTCGACCTGCAGGGCATCGAGCTGCCCAAGGAGAACATCGAGCAGCTGGCCGACATCGCTCGAAGCTACGGCAGGGACGACCTGCAGGTGGAGGCGACCGGTCAGGTCGTCGCGGTCATCGAGCAGCAGGAGCAGAGCTACAGCGAGCTGATCGGCATCATCGCCGCGGCGATCATCCTCTTCGTCGCCTTCGGCTCGTTGCTGGCCGTCACCCTGCCCCTGATCACCGCCATCATGGCCCTCGGGGTCGGCAGCATCCTGATCATCCTGCTCTCCCACGTCCTCACGATCGCCGAGTTCAGCCCGGTCCTCGCGACCCTGATCGGACTGGGCGTCGGCATCGACTACGCCCTGTTCATCGTCAACCGGCACCGCATCGGCCTACGCGCCGGCAAGAGCCCGGAGGAGGCCACGGTCACCGCGGTCAACACCTCCGGGCGCGCCGTGCTCTTCGCCGGCATGACCGTCTGCATCGCGCTGCTCGGCATGTTCACACTCGGTGTGAGCTTCCTCTACGGCGTGGCGATCTCGGCGGCGGTGGCCGTGGCGATGACGATGACCGCGGCAGTCACCCTGCTGCCGGCCCTGCTCGGCTTCTACGGCATGAAGGTGCTCAACCGGCGCGACCGGCGCAGGCTGGCCGAGGATGGCCCGGTGCACGAAAGCACCTCGGGCTTCTGGTGGCACTGGGCGAAGCGGCTGGAGGGACGGCCCCAGCTGTTCGCGGTGGTCAGCGCGGTGGTCATCGCCGTCATCGCGATCCCGTTCTTCTCGCTGCGGCTCGGCTCGTCCGACCTCGGCAACGGCGACCCCTCCAAGACCACCAAGCGCGGCTACGACCTGCTGGCCGAGGGCTTCGGACCGGGGTTCAACGGCCCGTTCAGCATCGTCGCCGAGATCCATTCGCCGCGGGACACGGCAAGCCTCGACGCCGTGGTGGCAGCGGCTCGCGCGACACCGGGCGTCGCCTCCGTCTCGGCTCCGCGGCCGAGCCCCAACGGGCAGGCGGCGATCGCCACCCTGTACCCGACGACGAGCCCGCAGGCCGAGGCGACCTCGAAGCTGCTCAACCAGCTGCGCGACCACGTGATCCCGCAGGCGAACCAGGCCGGCACCGGCATCTACGTCGGCGGCATCACAGCCATCTTCGAGGACTTCTCCAGCACGCTGTCGGGCAAGCTGCCGCTGTTCATCGGGATCGTGGTTCTCCTCGCCTTCCTGCTGCTGGTGGCGGTGTTCCGCAGCCTGCTGGTCCCGTTGACCGCCTCGCTGATGAACCTGCTCGCGGTCGGGGCGGCCTTCGGCGTGGTCGTCGCGGTGTTCCAGTGGGGCTGGGGCGCGTCACTGTTCAGCATCAGCGGCGGCCCGGTCGAGGCGTTCATCCCGGTGATCCTCTTCGCGATCCTGTTCGGCCTGTCCATGGACTACGAGGTGTTCCTGGTCAGCCGGATGCACGAGGAGTGGACCGCGCGCCGGGACAACCGGATCGCCGTCTCGTTCGGCCAGGCCGAGACCGGCCGGGTCATCTCCGCGGCCGGCGCGATTATGATCCTGGTCTTCGCCTCGTTCATCCTCGGCGACGAACGGGTGATCAAGCTGATGGGCCTCGGGCTCTCGACGGCGATCCTCATCGACGCCTTCATCATCCGGACCGTGCTGGTGCCATCGCTGATGCACATCTTCGGCACGGCGAACTGGTGGGTACCAGCCTGGCTCGACCGGGTCCTGCCGCGGATCTCCGTCGAGTCCGCCGAGGATCTGGAGGAGATCCGGCACACTCCGCTGCCCGAGGACGCCGTCGCGGGCCGTCCCGCGGCCGGGGTGCCGGCCCGCCCGCTTCCCGGGCAGGCGGCCCGCGAGGAGCGGAGCTCACGTACCGGCGAACCCATGCGCTGATCTTCACGGGACCGCCCGAACAGTGCGGGACCGCCCGAACAGTGACAGCCCGCGGGGCGCCCGCCTGGCCGGCGGGCGCCCCGCGGCGCCTGGCCGGCCGGGATCGGCCAAGACGGTGAGCCGGCCGAGGACACGTTCGTCGTCGAACGGATCCGGAGCAGGCCGTGATGCGCCACCGTCACGGCACTGACAAGATCGTCAAGGTCATAGCGAGTGATCAGAAGCCAGCCCGACCCAGAGGATGTTGACCACCGCGTTCACGTCCGCGTGCGCGGTAGGCCCGCACTCCACGCAGGTGCGGGAGGCGTCCGCAGGGTCCCGCCGCGCGTCGCGGCATCCGTCATGGCCGGAACAGTAACCGATGTATCTCGAACACGCCGCGGACGGCACCGGAAATAAACAAGTAAGAAACAGGAAATAATCCGACAATAAGCAAAGGTGGAATCGCGGGCCTTAACACGAAACTGCACTCGGCGGAGCGTCCTTCGGATCGGGGACTTCACCGGCAGTGACCTGGCCACGCGTATCCCCGACTTCGACGGCCTTCTGCGCCGGAGAGCACAGTTCGTCACGGCATCGTGAGTGCCGTCGAACGGGTGGCAGAGACCGAGGGAGTGGCGGGGATCAAGCGGGTGGCGGAGGTCGCGCCCATCGACATCGAAGGAACCACGAGCGCGACCGCGGCGGTACTGGGCACGTTGTTCCCCTATGCCCGGGCCCGGTTGGGGGCGTGGGTGCGCGACCGTCACGCCGAGCCGGCGGTGCGCCGGATCCTCGCCGAGACGCCGACGGTCATGCCTCCATCGCCTCGTTCGCCGAGCTGGACATCATCACCGCGCCACGTGCGGATGGCCCCGCGAGCGCCTGAGCCGCGCCCGCGCCCCGAGCATCCGGCCCACCGAGCGACGCGACGCTCACCGGACCACCGACGGGCTCGGGAATCTGATTACCGAACTCCAGGTATCCGCCGCGCTGCGGTGCCCCCCCCGCAGGGCCGCGGCGGCACGGACCCGTCGCGCGTGCGGGGGCGGCAGCAACCCGCCCACCTCGTCCACAGGGACGAACGCGCAGTTGATGATCTCGTCCATGTCCAGCCGGATGCGCTCCCGCCATGAGGCGGGCAGCGCACCGCCGTCGAAGACGAAGGCCAGCATCTCGCTGTCGAGCCATCCGTCGTTAAGACAGGGCGCCCAGTCGATCGCGAGCAGACCACCGATCGGTGGGGCGATACCGAGCTCCTCGGCGACCTCCCGTACACACGCCGAGTAGGGCGATTCCCCCGGTTCGACAAAGCCTCCCGGAATGTCCCAGCCTGGCTTGTACGACGGTTCAACGAGCAGTATGCGGTCTTCTTCATCGAAGAACAGGACACCCGCCGCAGCGTAGGGTCGCGCCATCGGAGGTCGGTTCAAGCTCGCCTCAGTGCCATGGTCAGGACGCTGCCGTGGGGTGGCCGGCGGCTTCGAGGACATCACCGACCGCAGCATCAGGCCGTCACCGGGCACGCCGGCCGGGTCCGGCAGAGCCCGGTCGACTAGGGAAAAGTCAAGATCCTTCTTCATATTATCACACACTTCACATAGTACTGACGAACGGAATTGATGTTCCTGCCGCCGACTGGTGGGCGACGCGGTGGGCCACTAACGATAGGCGACCACGAAGGGGCGCGACCCGCCAGCGTTTCGCGGAACTAAGGGGACGTAATGAAGTAACAAATACGTGATCGAGAGCATCATCGCAGGTCACAGGCCTGTGGAAGGTTCGAAACGCGCAAGTTATTTCATTTCGACTCCTAAGGCAAAAAATAATGAAGACGAACCGGTGAGGAGAGCGGGTGCGGTTACCTCGCCGATCCGTATCCGCAACGCGGACCGGACAGCGATACAACAGAAAGAATTGTGTCGATAGCTGTCGGTGACGGAGGTGACCGGTCAACGCGGAACGGACCGGGAGAACGGGCCGAGGTGAGCGGGCTCGCCGGGGGCGGTGGCCCCGCCATGGACCATGCACCACAGGTCATGCACCACAACATCACAGGTCGAGCCCGATGTCGTCCCGGTGCGGTCCTGGGCTCAGCTCGAGGCTGTCCGGCCAGGATGCGCTGAACGAGTACATCCGGCACAACGGAAGCGCGATCTTCGCGATCCCGCCAGGCTTCCGGGCCGGCACGAAGGACTACTGGGGCAGCGGCCTGTTCACCTGATCGATGCCGATCGATACCTATCGACACTGAATTGATACCGACTGATACTGATTGACGCCCTAGATGATCAAAATGGACACAACGAGCGCCGTCGAGGGCTGCTTCTCCTGCGTCGGCAACGCATCATTGGACGGGCTGCCGCCCCGGGAGCGCATCCTGGTCGATCCCGGCTGGCGGGTCACGCACACGATCAGGACCGCCCTGCCGGGTTGGCTGGTTGTCGTCGCCCGGCGTCACGTCACCACGATGGCCGAGCTCACCGCGGCGGAGGCCGCCGAATGGGTCTCCCCCACGGTGATGGACGACCTCGCGGCAAGACTGACCGCCTCCCTCGCGGCCGCCTTGGAGTGACGGACGGCGCACCGCAGCTCATCGAGAGCTGAGGGCTGCATCTGGACGCCCGTCGGCGGGTATCCATTCCTCCGAAAGGAGACCGCTTCCCCCGACGGGAGATTCCCGGTCGACCGCAGGAGGTGGATGAGGTGGATCAGGTGACGCCAACCCCGAGCAACCTGAAGATCGTCGTGGTGAGAGCCACGGGGAATGTCGGCACGAGCGTGCTGGCGGCTCTCGGCCGGTCGACCGAGGTCGGCTCCCTGGTCGGGGTATCCCGCCGCAACCCGACATGGACGGCGCCGAAGACCCAGTGGGCACAGGCCGATGTCGTCACGGATGACCTCGCCCCGCTGTTCCAGGGCGCCGACGTCGTGATCCGCCTGGCCTGGTTGTTCCAGCCCACCCACAACCCCTTGACCACATGGCGGACCAATGTCCTGGGATCCATCCGCGTGTTCGAGGCCGTAGCCCGAGCCGGCGTGCCCGCGCTGGTGCATGCCTCATCGGTCGGCGCCTACTCGCCCGCCGCCCGGGAAGGCGCCGTCGACGAAGGATGGCCGACCCACGGCTGGCCCGAGGCCGCCTACACCCGGGAGAAGGCGTATCTGGAGCGGGTCCTCGACACCTTCGAACGTGACCGTCCGGGCATCCGGGTGGTGCGGCTGCGGCCCGGGTTCATCTTCAAGCGGGAGGCGGCCAGCCAGCAACGGCGCCTGCTCGCTGGGCCGTTGCTGCCCGGCCGGGTGGTACGGCCGGCAGCGGCGCCCACGCACCCGGCGACGGTGCCCGTGCTGCCAGATCTGCCGGGGCTGCGCTTCCAGGTGGTGCACTCCTCCGACGTCGCGGACGCCTACCGGTTGGCGGCCCTGACCGGGGCCCGCGGCGCCTTCAACATCGCGGCCGACCCGGTGGTCGACGTACCCCTGCTCGCCGACATCCTCAATGCGAGGATCATCCGGATGCCGGCCGGCCTGGCCCGGGGCGCTCTGGCTACCGCCTGGCACCTGCATCTGGTGCCCGCCTCCCCGCAACTCTTCGACGCCGTCCTACATCTACCGATCATGGACACTGCCCGGGCCCGGGCAGAGCTCGGCTGGTCGCCCCGCCACGACGCCCGCGCCGCGATCGGCAGCTTCCTCACCGGCCTGCGCGAGGGCGCGGGCCTGCCCACACCCCCGCTCATGCCAAGCACCGCGCGGGGTCGATGGGAGGAGGTCCGCACCGGCATGGGGCAGCGGGCCTGACGCGGGCGCTACCCCTGCTCGCGGGCGGCGAGAATCGCCGCCAGGGCGGCGGTGAGGTGGGTCTCGGCGGTAGCCTTGTCGAGGCCGAGACCGTGGAGCACGCCGGTGCCGTCCTCGAGTTCCAGCAGGGCGAGCAGGATGTGCTCGGTCTCGACGTGGTTGTGTCCCAGCCGCAGGGCCTCCCGGAACGTCAGCTCCAACGCCTTCTTCGCCTTGGTGTCGAACGGGACGAGGTTCGGCACCTGCTCGGCCGGCGGCGGCAGCGCCGCGGTGGCGGCTACCCGGACGGCTTCCAGTGACACACCCTGCGCGACGATCGCCTGGGCAGCCAGCGCGTCCGGCTCGATCAGCAGCCCGAGTACCAGATGCTCGGGCCCGATCTCGGCGTTGTTCGCTGCTCGGGCCTCGTTCTGCGCCGCCATCACGACGTTTCTGGCCCGCTCGGTGTACCGGCTGAATCCCTGACCGGGATCGAGGGCCGATGGTTCGCCGGGGGTCTTCGGCACGAAACGCTTCTGTGCCGCCTGCTTACTGGCACCCATGCTCCTGCCGATGTCCGTCCAGGAAGCGCCGGAGCGACGGGCCTGGTCGACGAAATGGCCGATCAGATGGTCGGCCACGTCCCCGAGATGATCGGCGGCGAGGACCGCGCTGGAGAGCTGTTCGAGGGCGTCGGTGTGCACCTTCTTGATCGTTTCGATCAGGTCGTCGAGGCGCACCGGAGAGGTCATGCCAACGGGTTCGATCATTCGTCAACCTAAGGTTGATGGTAAAGATCATTCGAGATGATCGACGACGAAACCGCCCGGGGTGGCGAGGCCGGCGTCGAAGGCGGCGACGATCGCGCCGGCCCGGTCCCGTACCTCCAACTTGAGGAAGATGCTGCCCACATGCGCCTTCACGGTGCGCTCGCTGACCCGCAGCGCCAGCGCGATCTCCCGGTTGGTGGCGCCACGGGCCATCGCCCGCAGCACCTGGCGCTCGCGGTCGGACAGCCGCTCCATCCGGCGGCGCAACGACGGGTCGGCGGTGGGTGCGGCACGTAACGCGCCGAGCAGCCGCTCGCTGGCCGACGGGTCGATCCACGAGCCGCCCGCGGCGACCAGTCGGATCGCCCGGACAATGTCATCCGCGGGCCGGTCCTTCAGGATGAATCCGGCCGCACCGGCGGCCATGACCCCCCAGAGCGTGTCGTCGTCGCTGAAGGTGGTGAGCACGAGGACGGGCGGATGCGGGCCGAGCCTGGCAAGCGCGCGCATCGCGTCGACGCCATCCATCCGGGTCATCCGGATGTCGAGGAGAACGACATCCGGGCGCAGCGACCGCACGGCGGCCACCACCTCGTCGCCATCCGACCGTTCCCCGACGATCTCGATCGCGGCCACCCCACCCGGCCCGTCGCCGTTCTCCGCACCGAGCACGAGCGCCAGTCCCGCCCTGATCAACTCCTGGTCGTCGACGAGCAGAACCCGGATCGGCGGCAGCGGGCCCGGGAGTTCAGCCATCCCGTACCGCCGGCCGCCTGGGTGCCGGGTACGGCGGCTCCGGCCGCAAGGACTCCGGCCACAGGGGCTCTGGCACGGCGCCTCCCACCGGGATGCCGGCGGCCACCACCCAGGCGCCGTCCCGAGGGCCCGCGTCGAAGGTCCCACCGAGCGCGTGGATCCGTTCGGCGATCCCGGTCAGGCCCATCCCCCGGCCCCCTGGACGGGCATCCGCACGGGCGTCGGCGTGAGATTCGGACGAACCCTCCAGCGTGCCACCTAGGCCACCCGAAGCACCCGTGCCACCCGAGGCGCCCAAGACGCCTGATGCGCCCAGATGACGCTGCCGCACCCCACCCGCCGGAAGATCGTTTCGGACGGTCACCCCGACAACGCGCGGACCGATGTCGAGCCGCACCCACGTCGGCGCGGCGTCGGCATGGTGCAGCACGTTCGCGAGCGCCTCCCGCACCGTCCGGAACAACACCGAGCCTGCCGCCTGGTCGAGCGTCCCGACGTCGCCCTCCACCTCGAGCCGCACGGGAAGGCCGCTGCGTCGGTAACCCGCCACGAGATCTCCGATGTCCTGCGCCGTCGGCAGCGGTCCGGGCCCGGGCCCGGACCGCATCGGCCCCGCGTCCTCCCGCAGCAGCCCGACGACCCGCCGGATCCCCGCGAGGCTCTCCCGGCTGACCTCCTCCGCTCGGGCCAGGGCCTCGTCGGCGAGGGCCGGCGCGCGCCGCATCGTCCGGCGCGCGCCGCATCGTCCGGCGCGCGCCGGTGATGTTCAGCAGCGCCACCGCCAGCGAGTGCGCCACCAGGTCGTGGACGTCCTGCGCGATCCGCCGCCGCTCGTCCGCCGCCGCAGCAGCAACCAGCCTGCTCTGCGCCTCGGTCAACTCCTCGGCCAGCTCCCGGGTCCGCCGCAGGATGAAACCGGTGCCCGTGCCGTACAGCAGGGCCGCGACCCAGACCAGGAATCCGTCTGTGAAGTGGTCACCCTCGGCGTCTGGACTCCCCATCCAATACTGCGCCACCGTCATGCCGACGCCCACGGCGAACACCACGGCGTTGAGCGGCACCGACGCGGACCGTAACGCGACCCAGGTCGCCGTGGTGACGGCGAGCAGCAGCACCATCTTCGGCGCGTGGGCGGCCTCCAGCAGGCCGATCAGCGTCAGATTCCAGCCGACGCCGAGCAGGGTCGGCACCCGGGCAATCGTGATCTCCACCGCGGCGGGGACAAGCACGAGAGCCACCAGTGCGAGCCGCACCGGATCGGCACCCACCATGATCATCAAGAGCGTCGCGGCGACGGCGGTCATGGCGTGGACGACCACATTCGCCGATCGGGCCATCCGGGCCGCGGGGGCCCCACCGCTGCCGGACGGGCGCGAGGGCGGTGCCGGTGTTCCCGTCGGCGATGTTGGCGGCGCGGGTGACGGCGGCGCGGGTGACGGCGCCTTCCGGGCTCGCGGTGGGAACCGACGCGGGACACCTCCGAGTGCAGCAGGCCAGCCGGCACGGCGATCCGTCCCGGGACCGTGCCCGGGAGGGATCGCCGTGCCGGGCCCGACGCCGGCATCCGGGCCGGCCACACCGTCACGCATCGCCCTCCGACGGTACGACGCGGCACCGCGCTCCCGCCTTGTACCACGGTCCAGGTCCGCATCAGACCGGCGAACGGGGTGGGAATCGGTCGAGGTGCCCACCGGTCGTGCCCGGCGGCCCGATGGCATGGACGGCGGGAGCTGGCGTACTCGGATCGACCAGGCCGGACGATGCGCGGCTCGCGGACACGGTGGCTCGCCGGGCACGGCGGGGTGCCGGACCCGTAGGTGGGCCCGTTGCGCGTCCGGCCCCCGCTAAGGTGAGGTGACCTTGACTTCGACCCCGTCGGTCCGGATCCCCGGACCCCCGCATCCTCGCGACCCGGACACCGGGCGCCGCGGACACCGCGGACACCGCGGACACCGACAAGTCCCGGCTCCGCCCCAGGCCGGGGGTGGGCCGGCCGCCCGGCTGGTCGCCCGGCGCCGGGTGGTGGCTCTCGCCGTCCTGATCGTCCTGGTGTGCCTGACGGCGCTGCGGATAGCCGTCGGCGGTACCCTGGCCGGGAGCGGCGACACCCCGCCGAACGCCGAATCGAGACGCGCCGCGGCGGTGCTCGCCGAGCGTTTCGGTGTCGCGCCCACCGGCGTCGTCCTGGTCGTCGGGGCCGTCGACGGCAGGGTGGACGACACCGCCGTCACCGACGCGGCCGGGGCGTTGCGCGCGCGGCTGGCCGGCACGCCCGGGGTCGTCTCGGTCGTCTCCTACTGGGACACCGGTGCCACCTCGCTGCGGTCCACCGACGGGCGCTACGGCTTGATGCTCGCGAGCCTCGCCGGCGACGACGCCGACCGCGAGGACCTCGCCCACCAGCTCGCCGACACGTTGCGCGTCCCCGCAGCCCCCGCCGGCTCCGCCCGCGCCGACGGACCGGTGACGGTCGGGGTGACCGGTTCGGACGTGGTCGGCGCTGAGACGAGCAAGCGCAGCACGTCGGATCTCGCCCGCGCGGAACTGGTCGCCTTCCCCGTGCTCCTGCTGCTGCTGGTCGTCTACCTGCGGCGCATCCGGCTCGCGTTCGTTCCCGTCGTCGCCGGCGGGGTCGCGGTGTTCGCGGCGATCAACGTCGTCGGACTGCTCGCCGCCGTCACCTCGATGTCGCCCTTCACCACCAACATCACGGTGGGTCTCGGTCTCGGGCTCTCGATCGACTACTCATTGCTGCTGATCGCCCGGTACCGCGAGGAACTGGCCGGCGAGCCGACCGTGCCGCCGACGGAACGGACAGCGCAGACGGAGCAGACGGAGCAGACGGAGCTAGCAGACCGCGGCAGGCGGGATGCGGCGCTTGCCCGTACGATCCGGGCGGCGGGCCGGACGGTCGTCTTCTCGGCCGCCACCGTCGCCATCGCCCTCATCGGGCTCGCTCTCTTCCCGCTGCCGTTCCTCCGGTCGATGGCGTACGCCGGCATGGCGGCCACCGCGCTCGCCGGATTGTCGGCCGTCCTCGTGGTGCCCGTCCTGCTCGCGGCCCTCGGCGATCGGGTGATCGCCCGCCCGTCGCGGCGCTGGTGGCGGGAGCGGCGCGGGGACGGGGAACGGCCGGACGGCGCCGCGGCCGCACCGGCGGCACCGGCGGCACCGGCCGAACCGGCCGAACCGGCCTTCTGGTACCGGACCGCGATCGCCGTCATGCGCCGGCCGGTCCTGGTCCTCGTGCCGACGGTCGCGCTGTTCGTGCTCGTGGCCGTTCCGATCGGCCATCTCTCCCTGGGCGTCAACGACGATCGGAACCTGCCTCCGTCGAGCGCGGCCCGATCGGCGGCCGAGATCCTGCGGGCGGGCTTCGACGGGCGGGAGAGCAGCCCATTGCGGGTCGTCGGCGTGGATGTCCCCGGGCCGCCCGGCGGGGCGGCGGTCGCCGGGTACGCGGCCGCACTCTCGCGCGTTGACGGAGTGGCCCGGGTGGACGCCCCGGACGGCAGCTACCTGGACGGCCGGCGGCTGGGTGGGGCGACGCCCGCGGCGCGCCCACGCCAGGCCGTCGCGGATGCCGTCTATCTATCGGTGGTTCCGGCCGTCGAACCGATCTCCGCCGAAGGCACCCGGCTGGTACGCGGCCTGCGTGCGGTCCCGGCGCCGTTCCCGGCCCTCGTCGGCGGCCAGGCGGCCGAGCGGGTCGACACGATCGACGCGATCGCCTCCCGAGCCCCGCTGGCCGGCGCGGTAATCGCGCTGGTCACCTTCGTCGCGTTGTTCCTCATGCTCGGTTCCATCGTCGTATCGCTGTCCGCGCTGGCGCTGAACATGCTCACGATGGCGGCGGTCTTCGGGCCACTCGTGTGGATCTTCCAGGACGGTCATCTCGCCGGCCTGTTGGACGTCACCGCGACCGGCAGCCTGCCCGCCGGCATCCCGGTGCTCGTGTTCTGCGTGGCCTTCGGCGTGTCCATGGACTACGGCGTGTTCCTGCTCTCCAGGGTCAGAGAGGAGTACGACCGGACCGGCGACCCGATCGGCTCGGCGGCGACGGCGCTCGGCCACACCGGACGGATCGTGACCTTCGCGGCCCTGCTGCTCGCCGTCGTCTTCGCGGGCTTCACGACCTCGTCGGTCGCCGCCCTGAAGCTGCTCGGGCTGGGCCTCGCGCTGGCGGTGCTGCTCGACGCCTACGTGGTGCGCGGCCTGCTGGTGCCCTCGGTACTCCGGCTCGTCGCGCCGATCGCGTGGTGGGCGCCGGGACCGCTGCGTCGCTTGCAGGAGCGGATCGGCCTGACCGAACACGCCAGGCCACAGGCCGATCCGTCGACGGCCTCTTCCCTGGCCGTGCCCGAACCAGCCCGGCCAGCCGGGACAGCCCAACCGGACCGGCGGTGAGGGAGACCGGAATCCGATGTCACCGTCGGCCCGCAGCACCCCGACCGTGAATCCACCGGTTCCGGATGCCGTCCGGAACCGGTGGCCCGGCAGGCCTCGACCGCCCGGTCGCAAGGACCGCGGCGGCGTGCTCGCCGTCGTCCTCCCACCAGTCGCCTTCCTTCTCCTGCTGGCGCTTCTCCTGCTAACGCTGCTCCTGCTGGCACTGCCGGTACTCGGGGCCGGCAAGGTATGGGCCGGCTGGGGCGGCCGGATCATCGACACCGCACGCCCGGCGCCGGCTCGGATCGTGCTCTGGGGCGACTCGCTGGCCTGGGAGGCCCGGGAGACGTTCAGCCGGCTCGCGACAGAGGGCGGCGCGCAGGTTCTGGTACGTACCTTCGGTGGGACCGCGCCCTGCGACTGGCTCGCCGATGTCGATGTCCAGATCCGCGCCTGGCGGCCGACGGTCGCCGTGCTGGCCTTCTCCGGAAACACGATATCGGCGTGCATGCGGGGACGCGACGTCGCGACGGCCTACCCCGCCGACACCGGTGCCGCCGTCCGGTTGTTACGCGAGGCCGGGGTACAGGTCCGTCTCGTGGTGGCGCCACCCCGGCCCGACCAGCCCGTCCGCGCGGACGGGATGACCGACCTCGACCGGATGTGGCGGGCGATCGCCGCGGCGCACGACGGCACGGAAGTCGTCTTCGCCGACCTTGCGGTCACCATGCGCGGTCGATGGAGCGACCGACTGCCCTGCCAGGCCGGTGAGCCCTGCCGACCGGACGGCACCGTGGTCGTCCGCGGACCCGACCACGTCCACTTCTGCCCGGTGACCGTACCCGTGATGATCCCCTGCCCGGTGTTCAGCGCGGGGGCCGAGCGATACGGAGCCGCGATGGCCGCCGCCGCGCTCCCTTCCCTGAATCGGGTGCACGGTACCACCAGGGAGCCGCCCGCCGTATCCTGGTGATCATGGGTCGCGTCGGCTGCAACGGTAACGGGGACACCCGCGAGAAGGTGCTATTAGGCGACAGACCGGACACAACCTCCGACCATTACGATCCACCGAACCCGATCAAGCACCCGCCCCGACGTGTCATCCCATCACAAACCCACAGGCCAACGACCTACCGGCGCCATCTGACCGGCGCCACCTGAATGGACACGTCTCGCGGTCAGCGGGAGCGGTACGCGCCAGACCGGTGCTCGACGGCGGTCACAGTCACGGTGCGGTTTTCCTCATCATCGATTTTGTACAGCACGCGGTAGCCGCCGCGTCGAGCGGAGCAGGTGCCCTCGTACGGCGGGAGGAGGAGTCGTTTACCGAGCCGGTGGGGGTTGTCCAGAAGCATGGTCGTGATGAACTCGCGGACAGCCGCCGCGATCTTCTCGGGCAGTCGGCTGGCGAGAGCGCGAGCCGCGGGACCGGTGATCCGGAGTTCGAACGGCTGCTCACCGGCTTCGGTCACCTCACGTCGGGCCGGTCGGCGCTCCGCGCCCGTTTTGTCATGAGCGCGGCGAGTTCCTCGGCATCGAGAACGTCACCGGCCTCGACCGCGTCTCGGGACTCCGCAAGCTGCCGCATCGCCTCCCGGCTCGCCAGCACGTCCAGCGTCTCCTCCAGCGCCGCCAGATCATCGGGAGAGATCAGGACTGCCACGGCATGCCCATGGCGGGTGATCTCCACCCGATCATGAGTTCGCTCCACCTCGTCGATGAGCTCCGACAGGCGGTTACGCGCCTCGGTGAACGGCATGACGGTCATAACCGCGAGCCCACGGGAAC
>NZ_CDWTMG010000073.1:0-19192 GCF_977945845.1 Frankia sp. CcMO1 | reverse complement strand
GGCTGCCCCGATAACTTCCCAAACAGGCCCTAGGGGCCAGCCGAGACGATCCCGCCGGCACCAGAAAGATCCTTGTCGTCGTTACTCCCGGGGCATCCTCGCACGTCACCGAAAGAATCGGCTCGCCGATCGTCACAGTCGGTACACATGGGCGGGTTGTCCCAAGACATTCGCGAGATCCTTCTGACCTCCTCGTACACTGGACACGCTGTGCGCGGGCCCCACCCAACGTCGCCGGTAAACCAGGCGCAGCCTCCCGCTCGTCGCTTCGTTCATCGAGGCGGCTGGTCAGAGCGACGGAGGGTACCCGGGGTGTCCGCCTACGGTGGCGGCACGCTGGGCGGAACCCCTGCCCGGGTGAGGTAGGGAAGCCCGACGGCGGATTGTGGACGCCGGGCCCGTGGACGACGGAGGCGCTGTGGTCGACGGAAGCAACCGACCGCAGGCCGGGGACGTCGATAACGACGTGAACCCGAACGCGCCCGGAGTCCGGGGTGCGACGCCGCACTCCGGCACCGCCATCCTCGCCGAGTCCGTGCTCGACCGCCGCTACCGTCTGCTCTCCGCGTTGACGACCCGTGGGCCCGTCGCCCTCTGGCGAGGCGACGACAAGGTGCTCGCCCGACCGGTGGCAGTACGCATCGTCGAGCACGGCCCCGCGTCCGCGGGCGGCGGCGGGCCGGCCACGGATCCGGAGCAGGAGCAGGCGGCCCGCCGGCTTCTCACCGCAGCGATCAACTCCGGTCGGCTGGTGCATCCCGGCGCCGCCTCGACCTACGACGCCACCACTACCACGGCCGAGTCCCGACGCATCTCCTACGTCGTCTCGGAATGGGTGGACGGCAAGACGCTGCGTCAGCTTTCCACCGACGGGCCGCTACGCCCGGAGCAGGCCGGCGCCGTGGTGCTCGCCGCGGCCCGAGTCATCGCCGCGGCACACGAGCGCGGCATCCATCACGGTGACCTGAACCCCGGTGACGTCATCGTCTCCAGCCACGGCACCGTCAAGGTCATTGACCTGGAGATCGGCGGGGTGCTCGCGGAACTCGACGGTTCCCTCCCCGCGACGGAGCTCGACGGGCACGGTAACCAGCCCGACCAGAGTGGGATCGGCGGGGACGACGGTTCCGGCCCAGGCACGGCCGACCGCGCAGGCGGCGGCCCCGACGCCACGGCGGTGAATCCCGACCTGATCGCCGCGGCCGACGTCCGGGCGCTCGGTGGCCTGCTGTATGCCGGGCTCACCGGTTACTGGCCCCTCGGCGGGGACCGCGGTCTGCCCACCGCACCCACCTCGGGCGGCCGGCTGCGGACTCCCCGACAGGTCGCCTCGTCAGTTCCGCGTGATCTCGACGCCATCACCATGGCCACCCTCGGCGACGATCGGGTCGGGGCGCCCATCACCACGGCGGCCGACCTGGTCGAAGAGCTGGAGTCGATCAACCCGGTGGACGCCGTGCTCGACACCGGGTTGATGAGCCTCGGTGACGCCCCGCCCAGCACCGAGGCGATGGACGTGGACGCCTTCGCATCCTCGGACTACCTCGCGCCGGGGGATTACCCGGCGCAGGGCCGCTATGCCGACACCGCCGGCTACCCCGGCCCCGGCCGGGACGCCCGGTACGACACCCGGGTGAAAGGCCCCCACGGGTCCCGCGGCGGCGGGACCGGCTACGGCCGCAGCGGGTACGACGACCGCAGCTATCCAGCCGGAGGTGGCGGTTACCCGGCGGGATCCGACCGCTACCCGCCTGGTTCCGGCCCGAGGCGCCGTGGCGGGCCGTCGCTGGGACGGGCCGTGCCGTGGATCGCTCTGGTGGTGGTCGTCGCAATCGCGGTGGTCGCCGTAATCACCCTGCGTGGCAACGGCGAAAAGAATAACGCTGCCAACCCCGGCACCCCGACCACGGTGCCGGCGACCCCCACCGGAACCATCCTCAAGCCAAGCAGCACGGACTCCTTCGACCCGCTCGCACCTTCGGGTGAACCCAAGACCGAGAAACCGGCGGATGTCGGCAAGGCGTTCGACGGGAACACGTCGACGGAGTGGACGACGAGCAACTACACCAGCGCGACGTTCGGCAACCTCAAGCCGGGTGTCGGGCTGCGCATGGCGTTTCCGCAAAAGATCCTGCCCACCTCTGCCACCGTGACGGTCGGCAGCCTGGGTCCGGTGTCGTTCGAGCTGCGCAGCGGCGACAGGCTGTCGGAGTCGCTCGACGGCTTCGACCGCGTGGTCGCCCAGAAGTCGGGCGCCAGCGGCACGGTGGTCCTGCCGATGTCGTCGGACGTGAACCCCTCGCAGTACTGGGTGCTGTGGCTGACCTCACTGCCGTCGAACGCCGGGCAGTACCGCGGGTCGATCGCGGAGATCACGTTCCGGTCCTGACGGGAGGACGGTGAGAGGACGGTGAGAGTCGGTCCACCCGCCGAAGTCCTGGTGGCCGCCCCGACGCCGAGCTGGGCTGCGCCGCCGTACCGCCCGCCCGACGGTGCCCATGACGACTACCCCGAAAGGCCAGATTCGTGATCCGGTCAATCCCCGCGGGTGCGTCGCCGAGCATGACCTGCACCTGGACGTCGAGGAGGCGCTGGGCTGGCTGACGCCCGGGTTGCGGACCGCCGTGGTGCTGGTGGACGTGGCAGGACGACCCGTCGCCGAGGCGGCGGGGCTGCTGGGAGTTCCGGTCGGGACGGTGAAAAGCCGGCGTTCGCGCGGTCGCGCGCAGCTCGCCGTCCTGATAGGTCCCCCCGGTCAGGGAACCCGGCGGCTTCGCCCGCCGTCTCAGAAGGAAGACACCAGGATGCGGCGGGCTCACCGGGGCAGCAGCCCGTTACCGGAGGTCGGCCCATCGGCCGCGGCCCCGCGGGCGCGGCCGACGCCATCCGGATCTGCCGAAGGAGGTGATCAGCAATGGCGACTGAGCCTGCGGGTGACCGACGCCGACCGGCGGCTCCCTCCGATCCCTTCCCGGCGGGTCGCCGCTTGCGCGCGCACGTGCATCACCCGGACGCCGAGCTGCTGGACGCCTTCGCGGACGGAGAGCCGCTCCCCCGCTCCGTCCGCGAGCATATCGAGGGCTGCGTCTCATGCCAGGAGTCGATGGTCGCCCTCCGCAGGGTCCGTACGGACCTCTCCCGCTTGGCGGCCCTGACGATGCCCGGCGAGGTGGCCGAACGCCTCCAGGCTGCGCTGGCGGCCCACGCACCTGCTCCCTCTCGGCCGGGACCGGGCCGGAACCCGGCCGCGCCGACCGGTCCGGGGCCCGCGAGCTCCGGCTTCGCCGGCACCACGGGAGCCGCCGGGGCCACCGGCACGGAACCCCTCGTGGGGGATACCGAAGCGGTCCACACCGAGGCCGTCCACACCGATCCAGGGGATGGCACGGGTGGGCGGGCGGCGAGTGGCAACAGGCCAAGGCGGCGGCCCGGCCGAGGTGGGGCGGGGGCTGGGCTCACAGACCATCAACCGGCCCGGCGCCGGGATCCGCGGAGCCGTCCGGGTGCGCCGGGTGCGCGCCCCCGACGGGACTGGGTGTCCATCATGGCGGTCTGCATCGCCTTCACCACCTTCGGGGCGGCGATCTTCGTGTACCACGGTCTGCGGAGCGCCAACGTCGATCACAGGGTAGCGGCGTCCAACCCCGTGGACAGCTCCGGCCCGGCCGGCGGTTCGGTGGTGGCCGAACGCGGCTCCGCCAGCTCCGCTCCCCTCATCATGATGGCGGTCTCGCAGGCGAGCGTCGCTCCCTCGGACGTCGTGCGGCACGGCCGGGAACTGCTGGCCGGCCGGATCCTGGGGTCCGCGGCGCTGCCGCTCGTGCCGCCGCCCGCGCCCGCGGCGGCCGGCGGCGCGACGACCCCTGCGACGGTGGACGTCGACCGGTTGCGCTCGGTGCTGGACACCCCTGGCCTGCGCCCGTGCTACCAGAGCCTGGCGGCGCAGACGGGTGGGACGATCCTCGCCGTCGACCGCGTCGTCTACAACGACCAGCCGGCGCTGTTGATCGTGCTCTCCGTGCCCATGCAACCGGCGGTGGCCAGGGTGCTGGTCGTCGACGCCCGCTGCGGCATCACCACCGTCTCCACCGCGCCGTGGTACAGCGTGTCCACCCTGCGGCACTGAGGTGGGGGTTGACGCATCGAGAGGGGCCGGGAGCCCGGCCGTCGCACGCACCGGTGGCGGGCGCGGATGGAATCAGATGCCCGCGGAGACGGTTGTCGCTGTCGGGCACCGTCTCCATGGACGGACCGATGAACGAGGAACTCAGATGAAGCCGGGGCGACAGGTACCGGCGAGGGCCCACCCGGCTCACAGGGATCCCGTAGCATGAAAGGGATCCCGTAGCATGAAAGGAGCGGGTGTGACAGCCCAGGAGGACGGCCAGGATGTCACCGGCCCCAGCAGCCAGCCCGACGGCAATGACGACATACGCGATGTCGTCATTGCCGGTTCGGGCCCCGCAGGGTACACGGCCGCTGTCTATACCGCCCGGGCCAACCTACGGCCACTCGTGTTCGAGGGCGCGGTATCGGCCGGCGGATCGCTCATGAACACCACCGAGGTGGAGAACTTTCCTGGGTTTCCGGACGGCATCCAGGGTCCGGAACTGATGGAGAACCTGCGGCGGCAGGCGGAGCGGTTCGGAGCCGAACTGGTGGCCGACGACGTCACCGAGCTCGACCTCGCGGCGAACCCGAAGGTCGTCAAGATCGAGGACAGGACCTACCTCGCCCGCACGGTCATCGTCGCCACCGGTTCGGCCTACCGCATGCTCGGCGTCGAACACGAGGAGCGGTTGCTCGGCCACGGGGTCTCCGCCTGTGCGACCTGCGACGGTTTCTTCTTCCGGGATCAGGACATCGCGGTGGTTGGCGGGGGCGACTCGGCGATGGAGGAGGCGACCTTCCTGACCCGCTTCGCCCGCTCGGTGACGGTGATCCACCGGCGGGACAAACTCCGGGCCAGCGCGATCATGCAGAAGCGGGCCTTCGCCAACGAGAAGATCCAGTTCCGGTGGAACGCAGAGGTCACCAAGCTCCTGGGCACGGACAAGCTCACCGGCGTCCGGCTGCGCGACACCGTCACCGGTGAGGAGAAGGATCTTCCGGTCACCGGGCTGTTCGTCGCGATCGGTCACCTTCCGCGTACCGAACTCGTCCGTGGTCAGCTCGACCTCGACGACGCCGGCTACATCTCGGTCGCGCACCCGACCACGAAGACGAACCTGGACGGGGTCTTCGCCTGTGGCGACGTGGTCGACCACACCTACCGCCAGGCCATCACCGCGGCTGGCACGGGCTGCGCCGCCGCTCTCGACGCGGAGCGCTTCATCGCCGCCGGGGAGGGTCCGGGCGAGGTGACCACCGTGGCTCCCCGGGTCGTGACCCCGACGCCGCAACCTGCCTGACCCGGTCGTCTGTCCGAGCGGCCGACCGAGCGGCGCTGGATCAGGCCTGCCCGACCCGGCTGCCCGAAGGCCGGTCGGGCGCCGTCCGCGGGCCACCACCGGCCCGTTGATCGCCTTCCCGTCCACTAAGAGATCATCCATCAGGGAGAACAACATGGCAGGTTCCACCACCCCCGTGACCGACAGCACCTTCGTGACCGAGGTACTGGAGAGCGACAAGCCGGTCCTGGTGGACTTCTGGGCCGAGTGGTGCGGCCCTTGCAAGATGGTCGCACCCGTTCTGGAGGAGATCGCCAAGGAGCATGGCGAGAAGCTCCGGGTCGTCAAGCTGAACATCGACGAGAACCCGGAGACCGCCCGGAACTACCAGATCATGTCTATCCCGACCATGGCTGTGTTCGTCAAGGGCGCGATCGACAAGAGCATTGTCGGCGCGAAGCCGAAGGCCGCCCTGCTGCGTGACCTCTCGGCCTACATTTGATCTCGTCACGCGGTCGTTCCACCGTCGGCCCGCCGGGTGTGATCCCGGCGGGCCGACGTCGTTCCCGGACTGGTCCGCGCCGGTT
Source organism: Frankia sp. CcMO1 (assembly GCF_977945845.1). NCBI lineage: Bacteria > Bacillati > Actinomycetota > Actinomycetes > Frankiales > Frankiaceae > Frankia > Frankia sp. CcMO1. The sequence goes on along the minus strand of NZ_CDWTMG010000073.1, from coordinate 13,215 downwards.
CGCCCACGACAACCGGATACCACGTGCGGCCCGGGAACTTTCTCCCGCCGTCACGAGCATCGTGGGAGTATCACGGCGGCCTGGTCACGCACGGTCAATACTGGAGGATCCGGTTCGCGGTCGGTCGAGACCGCACGGGCATGCCCTAGGCTTGAGATTCAGCAATCGGCCGTCGGCGCATCATTCGTCGACGCGGTGGCCCCGACCATCGGGTTTCGCCAGGGGCACCGGGTTTCGCCAGGGACACGTTGGGGCAGGCGAGCTGAAAGGTATGCATCGGTGAAGCTGCTGCGTCTGGGAGACCAAGGTTCCGCCGTCGCCGAGGTTCAGGCGGCCCTGACCTATCTTGGTTTTCTTCCCGTGACGCCCCGGCAGAGCCGGGATCCGGCCGGCCCGGGTAAGGGTGACCCAGGTAAGAGTGCCCTGGGTAAGAGTGCCCCGGATAGAGGTGCTGCCTCCGCCGCGGACCCGTCCCAGGACACGCGGGTCCCGGCTGTCGACGGTACTCCCGGCGGCGTTCCGGCCGAGCCGGCCGATCGGTTCGACCGAGACCTCGACAACGCGCTGCGCGCCTTTCAGCAGAGCCGGGGGCTGTCCGCCGACGGGATACTCGGTCCAGACACGGCGCGTGCCTTGGAGGAGGCACGCCACAAGCTCGGCGACCGTCTGCTCTACCACAGTCCCGCGCACCCTTTTGTCGGCGATGACGTGGCGGCGCTCCAGGAGCGCCTGTTCAACATGGGTTTCGACGTCGGCCGCACGGATGGGATCTTCGGGCCACGCACCGAGTCCGCGGTCCGCGACTTCCAGCGCAACCGGGGTCTCGATCCGGACGGCCAATGCGGGCCACACACCCTGCGCGAACTCAAACGCCTGCAGCGCACAGTCACTGGTGGCCGGCCCGACGTGCTGCGGGAGTCTGTCCGGCTGTTGGCCCACGGCTCCTCGCTGCTCGGAGTCGTCGTCGCCATCGATCCCGGCCACGGTGGCGACGATCCGGGCATCGTCTGCGGCAATCTGTGCGAACGGGATCTCATGGCCGACCTCGCCGTCCGGATGTCCACGCGGCTACTCGACTCGGGCCTGCAGGCGCACCTCATCCACGGACTGGACGAGTCCCCCAGCGAGGAGGAGCGGGCCGCGCGGGCGAACGAGCTCGAAGCAGATCTCCTGATCTCGCTGCACGCCGACAGCAGTCCATCCCCGCACGCCCAGGGGGTGTCGGCCTACTACTACGGCAACGCGCGCGGGTCGTCCGCCGTGGGTGAGCGCTTCGCCCAGCTCGTCCACCGTGAAATCGTCTCCCGGACCGACATGCTGGACTGCCGCACCCATCCGAAAGTCTGGAGTCTGCTTCGGCGGACCCGGATGCCGGCCGTACGGCTCGACCTCGGATATCTGACAAACGAACATGACACCAAGGCCCTTGGCTCCACCACATTCCGGGCAACCGTCGCCGAGGCGGTGCTCGCCGCGGCCCAACGGCTCTTTCTCCCACCCGAGCAGGACGCGCCGACGGGCCAGCTTCACGTCCCCCGCCTTGCTAGCCGCACCTGACCGGTCACCAAGACATTCCATCGACAAGGCTGACGTTTCACGTGAAACGAGGCCGGTGCGTCGATGGGGAAAATTCATGCTCGGCAGCCTAGGCTGGTTCCGTAACAGCCTCCGCGTCCGTCGACGTTGGCCTCGGCGACCGGAGGCCCGGTGGCCGACCCATGGAGCGCCTTTTTCGATGAGCCGTCGCATCGCGAACATCACCCTGGACAATATTGACGATCTCCCTCTGCCCTGCCGCCGCTGCGTCTTCTGGGAGCTCGATCCGGTGGCCCGGAGCCGCGCGGAGGAGGCCGGCGGCACCGACCTCGAGAAGGAGGCGTGGGTTTCCCTGGCCCTCCTGGAATGGGGAAGTTGCGGAAAGATCGCCTATGTCGACAACGTCCCCGCCGGATTCGTGATGTTCGCTCCGCCGGCCTACGTGCCTCGATCGGCGGCCTTTCCCACCAGCCCGGTCTCACCGGACGCGGTGCTGCTCATGACAGCGTCGATCGTCGATGAGTTCACCGGGCAGGGGCTGGGGCGGATCCTCGTCCAGTCCGTCGCCAAGGACGTCATCCGCCGCGGCTTCAAGGCGGTGGAAGCGTTCGGTGACCTCCAGAACTCCGACACCCGCTGCATCCTGCCCGCCGACTATCTCCTCGCGGTCGGTTTCAAGACGGTCCGGCCTCACCATCGATGGCCGCGACTGCGGCTCGAGGTGAAGAACGCGGTGAGCTGGCGAGAGGACGTCGAGGTCGCCCTGGAACGTCTGCTGGGATCGATGACGCCGGAAGGCGTGCTGCGCAAGGTCGGCCAGGCCGGCAATCTCGCCTGAGCACAGCGATGGCCCGGCACTCGGCGGACAGACGCGCAGCCACCCGGGGGAGCCCGGCACAGCCCGGGACCGCGCGATCCGCGCCCGGTTCGAGAACCCCAGAGAACCCCAGAGAACCCCGAGCGAACCCGAGCCGGACGCCTAGTCCAACAAGCCGTCGACCGAGGCCGACGGCGACATCACGGCGACGATCCGCTCCAAGTCCTCGATCGAGGCGAACTCGACCGTGATCTTCCCCTTGCTGCGGCCCATGTCCACCTTCACGCGGGTCTCAAAGCGATCCGAGAGGCGGTCGGCGAGCCTCGCCAGGGCCGGTGAGGCGGCCCCTGGCGCCCGCGACGCCCGCTTACGCGGGGTCTCGTCGTCCAGTGCCACGATCTCCTCGACGGCCCGCACCGAGAGACCTTCCGCGACGATGCGGGTGGCGAGCCGGTCCTGGGCGTCCGGATCCTGCAACGAGAGCAGCGCGCGGGCATGGCCCGCGGACAGCACGCCGGCCGCCACCCGTCTTTGTACCGCGGGCGAGAGCCCGAGCAGCCGGATCATGTTGGTGACATGCGACCGGGACCGCCCGAGCCGACTGGCCAGTTCCTCGTGCGTCGCACCGAAGTCGCGGAGCAGCTGTTCGTACGCCGCAGCCTCCTCCAGCGGGTTGAGCTGCTGGCGGTGGAGGTTCTCCAGCAGCGCGTCGCGCAGCATGGCGTCGTCCGCGGTCTCCCGCACGATGGCGGGAATCCGTGGAAGCTTGGCGATCTTCGATGCACGCCACCGGCGTTCACCCATGACGAGCTCGTATCGCTCGGGGGCCACCTCGCGTACCACGATCGGCTGGAGCAGCCCGACCTCGCGGAGGCTCGCCGCCAGCTCTTCGAGGGCGTCCTCATCGAAGTGAGTCCTGGGCTGGCGCGGGTTCGGGCTGACCGACTCGACGGGGATCTCGCGGAAGGTCGCCCCGTGTACGGGCAGCGGCCCGGTGCTGTCGCCGGAGCCGCGACCCGTCCCCCGGCCGCCGTAGCCACTGCCGTAGTCGGCGTAGTCACTGTAGTCAGCCGAGGCGGTGCCCACCTGACCGTCGAGGGGAGGAGGAGTAACCGGGATGAGTGCCCCCAGCCCTCGCCCCAGACCACTGCGCCGAGCACTCATCATGCCGCTCCATTCGAGTCCCGACCCCGTTCCGCGAGTTCGCGCGCCGCGGCCAGATAGGACAGCGAGCCGCGCGACGTCGGATCGTACGTCAGCGCGGACTGCCCATAGCTCGGCGCCTCCGCCAGACGCACGTTCCGGGGGATGGTGGTGGACAGCACCCGGTCCCCGAAGTGTTCCTTGACCTCGTGGACGACCTGGTCGGCCAGTCTGGTCCGGGAGTCGTACATGGTGAGCAGGATGGTCGACAGGCGCAGCTCCTGGTTCAGGTGCGCCTGCACCAGTTCCACGTTGCGCAGCAACATGCCGAGGCCCTCCAGCGCGTAGTACTCGCACTGGATCGGGATGAGCAGCTCACGGGCGGCCACGAGGGCGTTGACGGTCAGCAGCCCGAGAGAGGGCGGGCAGTCGATGAAAACATAGTCGACGTCCCGTTGCATGCTCGCGATGGCCCGCCGCAGCCGGTTCTCCCGCGCCACCAGCGACACCAGCTCGATCTCCGCGCCGGCAAGATCGATCGTTGCGGGCGCGCAGAACAGCCCCAGCGCCTCGGCGGACTTCACGATGACCTCGTCGAGGGGCCGATCCCCCACCAGGACCTCGTAGATCGAGGGGACCCCGGAATGATGGTTGACGCCGAGCGCCGTCGAGGCATTGCCCTGCGGGTCAAGATCGATTACCAGGACCCGGGAGCCATGAGATGCCAGCGCCGCCGCCAGGTTGACCGTCGTCGTCGTCTTCCCTACACCGCCCTTCTGGTTGGCGACCGAGATGATGCGCCGCCGGGTGGGGCGAGGGAATGGTTGTCGTCGTTCTACCGCCAGTGCTTCCACTGCTGCTGCCGCCGCCGCTCCGATCGGGGTCGAGGGATCGAGCAGGTCCAGTGCGGAGAGCGCGGGGTCATAGCCCCGCAAGCCCCCGCCCCTGGCCCCACCCTGGCCCGCCGACGCTGTTTCACGTGGAACGAGACTGTCCACGTGTCGGCTGGTCACGACCGACCTCCCGTGATCGGAGTGAATCCCGTGACGTCCGTCTGACCTGTCTGCCATCGTGCCGCTCACCGTCGCCGCGCCCTCCCCTGCTCTCGGCCCGGGTGCGCTGGGATGAACGTACGGCCCGGAGGACACGGGCGGGTTCCTCCACCCGCCCCTCCCCGCACCTCACGACATCCACGGGATGCCAACCCTGAGTTCCGAGACCGCTGCGCGCGTCCTGCAGTTCCTCCAGGATCCGTGAACCGCGCATCGCCAGCATGACACCACCTGGTCGCAGCATCGGAAAGAGGATTGCGCGCAGCCGCTCCAGGGGAGCGACTGCGCGGGCTACGGCTATCCCGAATCTACGACCGTCCGGGCCGATTCCGGCATCCGGTGCGCGGCCACGTACCACAGAAATCTGGTCCTCCAGACCTATGGTCGCCACAACCTCGTGCAGGAATCGGCACCGGCGTTCCATCGGCTCGAGCAGCACCACCCGCAGATCCGGGCGGGCGAGCGCCAGCGGGATACCCGGCAGCCCTGCGCCGCTGCCGACGTCCACGACATCGGCCTGCGCCGGGACCGCGTCGGCCAGGACCGCGCAGTTGAGTACGTGGCGGTCCCAGAGCCGGTCAGTCTCACGCGGACCGATCAGCCCGCGCTCGACCCCGTCGGTCGCCAGCAGCTCGACGTAGCGCGCCGCGGATCCGGTCCGCGTGCCGAAAATCTCCACCACGACGGGGGGCACCTCGGGGGCATCCGGGAGACCCGTCATGGCCGGATCCCCCGCCGTGCCATACGGCCAGCCCGCGCCGGCCGGGCCGCCTGCGTCACCTCGACCGGCCACAGCATCGAGCCGAGCCGGGTTGGGCCCGTGGGCATCGCCAGGTGACCGCCGGCAGCGGGCGGGTGGGAGACCGGATCCGTGGACCCGGCCGGACAGGACGAGAAAGCTGGGCAGGACGAGAAAGTCAGAAGACCGCGCACCCGACAAGCATCCCCGCCGACCTCGAGGTGCTCGCGCCGCCACCCCCACGGGAGGCACGGTTCCGACCCGGGGGACGGATGTCAGGTCGTCCGGTCGGACACCACGGTCCGCTGCGGCCGATCGAGTCGCGGGGCGGCGCCGGCGCAGCGATCGAAGACGGTCAACGTTCCGGTGAGGGGGAACTGCCAGCCACGGCCGGCGCACCACCCCGCCCGGGGCAGCGCGGCCAGGTCGGGCGCGAGCGCCGGCCGCTCCGCGTCGAAGACGAAGACGAGCAGCCGGGTCGGCGGGACCCGGCGGTTCGCCAGCTCGCCGACCAGGGAGGTACCCGCAGCGCCGAAGAAGATCGTGTCCTGCCGTGGCACCCGGGCCGGTACCCGCCCGGCGCCGGCACTGGGGAGAGCTGCCGGCTCACGCGCCGGGTCGTCACTCGCCTCCATCGCGTACAGCCAGCCAGGCCGGGCGAGGCGGCCCCCGACCACCACCAGGTCTCCCGGGCGGTGCAGCTGCCGGGCCGCGATGGCCGCGTCGACCATCCGATCGAGGCCACGAGTCCGGTGCCGATGATCCCAGAGCTGCCCGCTTCCCGACAGCGAGGTTCCCAGGAGCGGGACACCAAGCAAGATGATCATTGCGAGGCCGGCCAACGGCAGCACGGCGGTCGGAGAAATCGTGTTCGCGCCGGCGCTCGACGTCGGCGAGACACCGGAAACATCCAATCGTGACTGCTCGGTGACAGTCCTTCCGGTAGGGAGGGTCGGGGTCGCGGCCATCGGTGTCGGTACGGCCGGCTGAGGCCCGACGGCGGGGATACGAGGTCGCACCGCCGCCACGAACAGGACCACCAGCCGCCGGGTGCCCACCACGATCACAACGACGATCAGCGGCACGACGAAGAGGTTGGTCCGGGTCGGCCCGAACGGCCAGTACCGCGCGGCGCTCGCTCCCAGCATCAGCACCTGGGCTCCGCCGAGCGCGGTGAGGAGCAGCCTGCCGTCCGGTCGTCGTGCCAGCACGAGGACGCCGGTCAGGCCGGCGATCGACACCGCCACGGCGAGCAGCACCGAGACAACCGGCCCCCCGGGCACCGTCGCATGGATGAGGCTCGGGTCGAACCGGTCGATGCCGGGCGGCATACCGGTGATGAAGGCTCGCATCTGATCGACGATGAAGCGTACGGCCTCGACCGGCCCACGACCGGCGATGAACTGGCGATCCCAGTAGTCGCCGCGACGCTGACTGGACTGGTGCCCGATGAAGAACACGGTGTGCGCCACGCTGATGGCGACCGCGGGCAGGCATTCCACCAGTCGCCAACGCCGCGCCGGACCGCGCCATACCTCCGCGGTCGCCAACGGCAGCACCAGAAAGATCCCGGGCACGGCGGTCAGGGCCAACAGGCCCGCCGCGGTGCGTCGCAGGAGCCGGGCACGGGAGAACCCGCCGGTGACAGGTTCAGGCTGCGGGGACAGCGAGGGCCGCGGGGACAGCGAGGGCCGCGGGGACAGCGAGGGCCGCGGAGATGATCCGGTCGACCAGGCGAGGACGATGCAGACGGCGGCCAGCGCCTCGACGGAATACGGCTTGAGTTGGGTCGCGAGATCCAGGAAGGTCACGTTCAGGCACAGCCAGCACGTGGCGAACACCGCCGCGACCAGGCCGGTGAAACGGCGGGTGAGCAGGACGATCGCGGCACCGAGCAAGGGCACGGCGAGATACCCGGGAAGCCGGAGCGACCAGCTGTGCCAGCCGAGGACCTCGCCGGCCACCCGGGTCAGGCCGAACCAACCCAGCGCCGAGGGGGTGTTGGCGACGGTCAGCTCCGGCCAGAACGAGGACGCCGGTTCGCTGACGAAGTGGGCGCGCCAGATCTCGTCGTACCAGAAGGGTCTGGTCAGATAGGCATGCAGAATGCCGAGCACGGCCGCCAAGCCGACACCCACAGCGGCGGCCAGCACGGCGGAACGCGCCGGCCGCCACCGACCCGCCATCGGTCGGCGCCGGTCAGCCGAGAAGGATGACCACCCGGCGGCCGGGTTCCTCGCCCTCGGACTCACTGTGCACGCCGTCGATCCCGGCAACGGTGTCGTGCACCACCTTGCGCTCGAACGGCGTCATGGGAGCCAGCTTCTCCGGCTCACCACGCGTGATGGCGCGCGACGCCGCGGCGATCGCAATCTTGCGAAGCTCGACCCGCCGCCGGGCGCGATGGCCGCCGACGTCGAGCATGAGACGGCTGCGGGTGCCCGTCTTCTGGAGCACCGCGAGCCTGGTCAGTTCCTGCAACGCCTCCAGCGTCTCGCCGCCCGCCCCGATGAGCTTGTCCAGCCCCTCGCCTACCACGGCGACGACGGCGCGGCCGCTCTCGACGTCGAGGTCGAGGTCACCGTCCATGTCGACGATGTCGAGCAGACCCTCGATGTAGTCGGCGGCGATCTCGCCTTCCAACTCGAGATCGGACAGACGCCGATCCTCCGTGCCGGCAGTCTCGTCCGAGGGAGCGTGCTCGTCGGAGACTCCGGCTCCATCCACAGCCAGTTCAGGTGCCGAACCGGTCATCAGCGACTCTCCAGGGGAACGGGGGCGGCGGAGCAGAGATTACGGGATGCCGCCACTCGATGACGAAATCGGGTCGGCAGCCTGCCTGCCGGTCGGTCGGTTGGTCGGTTGGTCGGTTGGTCGGGAACGGCGTCTCCCGGATCAACGCCGCCCACCGGGCCGCTTGCCCTTGCCGCGCCGTTTCGCGGGTCGGGAGCCGCCGACCTGGCGCCGCACTCCGGCGGGTACGGGTGCCGGCCGGGGCGTGCTCTCCCCGTCGGAGGGTGCCGTCGGCCCGCTCGCCGCGCTCTGCCCGGCATTCTTGCCCGGGGCGTTCCTGCGGCCCGCCGCGCTGGTCTTCGCCTCCGCGCTCCGCTCCGTGGATGCGGCCGTGGTAGCGGCGACGCCGTTGTCCGAGACGCCACCGCCCGAGACGCCGTTGGCACCGGGACCGGCCGGCGCCCCCGCCTTACCGCTCTTCGGGGTCACCGCCGCCTTCGGAGTCACCGCAGTACGGGTCGCGGTCGAGGTGCCGTTACGGGACCGGGTGCCGGGGGGAGCCGTCGAGGACGTCCGACCGGCCGCCGCGGCACCGGAATCGCCGCCCTTGGTCGGGGTCACCGAGGCAGACCGGGGGCGGTTCTTCGACTTCGCCCCGGCTCGGACACCGGGAGCCGGCCGAACGGGGGTGACGGCGCCGTCGGCGGCCGGACGGGCACCGGGCAGCCGGCCGTTCGCATCCTCGGTCTTGATCGGCGGCATCTTCTTCATGATGAAGAACTGCTGGCCCATGCTCCACAGGTTGGTGGTGAGCCAGTACAGCAGCACGGCGATCGGGAAACGGAAACCAAAGAAGGCGAGCATCAGCGGGGAGCCGTAGAGCAGCGCCTTCTGCATGATCGCCTGCTGCGGGTCGGCCGGCCCGGTGCGGGCCATGATCTGGCGCTGCGTGAGGAAGGTCGTAAGACCCATCAGCACGATCAGGACGATCGCGAGAATCCTGACGTGCGTGCTGTCGACGCCGAGGAAGCGCGAGAAATCGCCATCGGAGGTGAACTTGCTCGCCAACGAGATGCCGAACACCTTGGCCGAGGCGATCTGCTCCACCTGGTCCGCGGAGAGCCCGACCCGGGGACGCCAGACCAGCGAGTGGTTCGGGCCCTCGTTCATCGGCGCCAGGTGGGTGAACACGTGGAACAGCGCGATGAACAGCGGGATCTGGAGGAAGATCGGGAGGCAGCCGAGAAGCGGGTTTCCATGCTCCCGCTGCAGCGCCATCATCTCCTGCTGCATGCGGGGTTTGTCGTGCCCGTACTTCTCCCGGATCTCCTTGATCCGGGGCTGCATCACCTGCATCGTCCGCTGCGACTTCACCTGCTTGACGAACAGCGGGAAGATCAGAATACGGACGCAGACGACCAGCAGGACGACCGAAAAGGCCCAGGAGAAGAAACTGGCAGCACCGAAGATCGGCGCGAATCCCTGGTGAAAGAAGACGATCGCGTTCGCCGCGAGGTGGTATAGGGGATCCAACAACAGTCTGACTCCTCACACCCACGGTCCGCGACCGGAACCGGCGATCTCGGCCCGCGCCCCCCGGCTGGGAGACGGAGGACCATGCCTGTGGACGGGCGGTACGGCGACGACCGGATCGCCCGCGCTCCGACCGTCGGGAGACCTGCCGGGGTCGGCCATCGCGCCCCTGGGTCTCCGAACGATTCCCGGAGCCGGATCCGTTCCCGGCACGGGGTCGTACCCGCCGGCCGCAAACGGTTGGCAGCGCAGCAACCGGGCGACGGCGAGGGCACCGCCACGCATACCCCCGTGGCGCCGCACCGCGGCCAGCGCGTAGGCGCTACAGGACAGCTCGAACCGGCACATGCCGGCGTTGCGGGCCGACCAGCCGGCTCGGTAGAGCCGCACGAGCCCGGTAAAGGTCCAGGCCAGGGGACCGCGTACCGCGCCGTCGGCGTTGCGGGCGACCCGCGGCAGGCGGCGCCACACCATCCGGGAGGCCAGCAGGAGGTCGACGACGGCCGCCGTGGCCAGCAGCACGACCAGCACCGTCCCGGCGGTCATCGTCCACGCCCATCCGGGCGCCTGGCATCCGCCGGCCGGGCCACCCTGGCGAGCGCGGCGTCCAGCGCATGGCCGAGCTCCGCGGAGCTCGCCGTCGCCGCATCGGGCAGCGCACGCACGACCAGCATCGTCCCCGGCGCGAGCGTGTCCAGCCGAACCCGTACCTGTTCCCGCAACCGGCGCCGCACCCTGTTACGCACGACCGCCTTCCCCACCCGACGGCCGACCACGAAGCCGGCCCGTGCCGGATCGCCGCTTGTTGTCCACAGATTGTGGACAACAAGCGGGCCGGATCGGGTTCGCCGACCCGTGGTCCCCACCCGGGCATGTTCGTCCCGGGTTCGGACGCGGGAGCCCTCAGGAAGCATGACCGGCAAGGGGTACCAGCAGGACCAGCGGGAACCCGCCGTCAGGCGGAGAGCTCGCTGCGGCCCTTACGACGGCAGGCGGACAGGATCGCGCGGCCCGCGCGAGTCCGCATGCGCAGTCGGAACCCGTGCGTGCGGGCCCGCCGACGGTTGTTCGGCTGGAAGGTGCGCTTACTCACGTGAGAACTCCGTCTGCAAGATGGACGCGGGCGGTGATCTTCGCCGCCGAGGGGGGAGTGGGCCGCACCACACGGCCCGGGCAAGCAGATCCCACGACAAACGAAGCGGTCTAACACCGCGGTTCGGCCTAGCCTACACAGGGCGGTGCCTCGGACGGTCCGGCGGCGAGGGATCACTGCCGGGCAGGGGGGACCTTCGGCGATCCGCCGACCCCGTGCCCGCCGGCCGCGGCTGGCCGCACCACCGTCATCCGGCCATCGCCCGGTCGCCACCAGGCCGACCTTGCCACAACGGCACTACACCGAACGCCAAGACGCGAGCGCACCGCGGCCGCGGCCGCGGCCGCGGCTAGCCGGCATCCGTCCGGCGGCCGTGGAATGCCACACTGCCGCAGCGGGCCCTCGGCGCCTCCGACGATGGGGCAGGGACGCGGCCCGGCCGCCGCGGGTACGTTCCGGCCCCGGCACGGCGGCTCGGGCCGCACCTTACGATCCTGGTGGCAACGTCTCACTCGGGGCGGGCACCAGACCGCGTCAGGTATGCCCGCGCTCGGTGAGAACGACCGGCTCGGTGCACCCTGACCTGTGGAAAACGCCTGTGGAGAGGGCGGTCGGCGGAGGGGCCAGGGCGGAACGGGGGGGACCTGGAGCGGATTCAAATGACCTCACTGATACAGGTTCATCCCCGGGAACGAGCCGGTTGCGCCACGCCGCATGCCGTGTCGTGTCCATACACAGGTTGTGGACGACGATGTGGAGAACCATCGCGACGAGGCCCCTCGGTCGCTCGGTGGCCGGGGACCACATCACCAGCCGCATCAGCCGCGACGCACCTCCAGCACGCGGGGAGCAGCACCACCCGCAAACCGTACCGAACTGCCCGAGGAGCCCCCGTGTCCAACCTCCGCGCCGACTCCGTCGCCGGTCTGCCGTTCGGGGACGAACCTTCGGGTGACCCGGACCTGGCCGCGGTGTGGAGCCAGGCCGTCGCCGGGGTCGCCGACGGCACGCTGTCCGCCCAGCAGCGTGCCTGGCTGCGGCTGACCCGCCCCCTCGGGCTCGTCCAGGACACGGCTCTGCTGGCCGCGCCGAACGAGTTCACCAAGGATCTCCTCGACTCGCGCCTGCGCCCCTTCTTGTCCACAGCGTTGTCCACAGCCTATAGGCGGGAGATCAGGGTCGCGGTCACCGTCGAACACCTGCCCGATCCGGAACCGATGAGCGGACCGATCCGGATCGTACGGCCGGTGGACGCCAGAGGCGACACCGCACCGGGTCAGGGCTCGGGCCCCGCCTCCGGTTCGGCGTTGAACGCGGGTGCCGGATCGGGATCGACCGACACCGCCGCAACCCCGGTGCCGGGGACGAGACCGGGCTCGTCGGCGGCCCCGGCATCAGCCGCTCCGACTCCGGCACCGGCACCGACGGCACTGGTGAACGGCGAGCTGCCCTTCCCCGACGCCACCGAGGGAACACCACCGGTACGGGTCAGCGCGGGTCTCGGACGCGATGCGGCGCCGCACGAGACCGAACCGGCCCAGGCCCGGCTAAACCCCCGCTACATTTTCGAGACGTTCGTCATCGGCGACAGCAACCGGTTCCCCCACGCGGCAGCGGTGGCCGTCGCCGAGGCACCCGCGAAGGCCTACAACCCGCTTTTCATCTACGGGGACTCCGGGCTCGGCAAGACTCACCTTCTGCACGCGATCGGCCACTACGCACTCAAGCTCTACCCGAACATGCGGGTGAAGTACGTGAGCTCCGAGGAGTTCACCAACGACTTCATCAACTCGATCCGGGACGACCGCCAGCAGGCGTTCCAGCGGCGCTACCGTGACATCGACGTCCTGCTCGTCGACGACATCCAGTTCCTGGAGAACAAGGAGCGGACGCAGGAGGAGTTCTTCCACACCTTCAACGTCCTGCACGACGGCGAGAAGCAGATCGTGATCAGCTCCGACCGCTCGCCCAAGCAGCTCTCGGCCCTGGAGGACCGGCTGCGCAGCCGCTTCGAGTGGGGACTGATGACCGACATCACCCCGCCCGACCTCGAGACGCGCATCGCCATCCTGTCGAAGAAGGCGGCCACGGAGCGCCTGCCGGTACCTCCGGACGTCCTCGAATACATCGCCACGCACATCGAGCGCAACATCCGTGAGCTGGAGGGGGCGCTGATCCGGGTCGCGGCCTTCGCAAGCCTGAACAAGTCCCACGTCGACCGCACGCTCGCCGAGATCGTGCTGCGTGATCTCATCCCCGATGCCGGCAATCCCGACATCACGGCCGCCGCAATCATGAACGCAACGGCGGCGTACTTCGGCGTCTCGATGGAGGACCTGTGCGGCACCTCACGTAGCCGCGTGCTGGTCACCGCCCGTCAGATCGCGATGTACCTGTGCCGGGAGCTGACCGACCTGTCGCTACCGAAGATCGGCCAGCACTTCGGGGGTCGGGATCACACGACGGTCATGCATGCCGACCGCAAGATCCGCGGTCTGATGGCGGAACGACGCGCGATCTACAACCAGGTCACCGAGCTGACGAACCGCATCCGTCTGCAGGCCCGGCA
>NZ_CDWTMG010000072.1:0-19239 GCF_977945845.1 Frankia sp. CcMO1 | reverse complement strand
CACTCCGCCTGGGCGGTCGCGCGGCCGGATCCGACCGCGGCCCCGCGGGGCGCTGCTCCTGGTGGGTGCCGCGATCCTGCTGCTGTCCATCGCGCGCCTCCTCTCGGGCGAGGACGTCCTCACGAGCACCGGGACGTCCGCCGCGGTGCTCTCGCTGTCGCTGCCGATCGCGCTGGCCGGGCTCGGCGGCCTGGTCTCCGAGCGGGCCGGCGTCGTCAACATCGGCCTCGAGGGGATGATGATCCTCGGCACGTGGGGCGCGGGCTGGGCCGGGTACCAGTGGGGCGCGTGGGCCGCGCTCGTGGGCGCCGTCGTCGGCGGGGCGATGGGCGGTCTGCTGCACGCGGTCGCGACGGTCTCGTTCGGTGTCGACCACATCGTCAGCGGTGTCGCGATCAACCTGCTCGCCGCGGGCCTGGCGCGCTTCCTGTCCGAGATCGAGTTCCAGGGCGTCCCCGGGGGCGGGCCGACCCAGTCCCCGACCATCTCGGGTGGCGTGCCGTCGTTCGACGTGCCGCTGCTGGCGTCCGGACCGGACCTGCTCGGCGACCTCGAAGGCAGCCGCATCGTCGTCCTGGCGGACGTCGCCGGGCTGCTGCGCGGCGTGCTGACCGGCGTCACGCCGTTCGAGATCCTCGGCATCGCGCTGCTGCCCGCGGTGTGGTTCCTGCTCTGGCGGACGGCGTTCGGCCTGCGCTGGCGGTCGGCGGGGGAGAACCCGTACGCGGCCGAGTCGCTGGGCGTGAACGTCTACCTGATGAAGTACGTCGCCGTGGTTACGAGCGGTGCCCTCGCCGGGCTGGGCGGGCTGTTCATCGTGCTGTTCTCCGGCCTCTACAAGGAGGGGCAGACCGGCGGGCGAGGCTTCATCGGCCTTGCCGCGATGATCTTCGGGAACTGGCGGCCGACCGGGCTCGCGTCGGGGTCGCTGCTCTTCGGGTACGCGGACGCCGTCCGCCTGCGGGAGCAGGGATCCGGAGGTGTGCTGGCGCTGTTCCTGTTCGCGACGCTGGCCCTGGCCGGGCTCGCCGCCTGGCAGCTGTGGCGGCGCCGGGCGGTCGCGGGGATCGTGCTGGCCGGGATCGCGGTGGCGCTGCTCGTCATCTACCTGCTGGTGGACTCGCTGCCGAACGAGGTGACGACGGTGACGCCGTACATCGTCACGTTGCTGGTGCTGGCGATCTCATCGCAGAACCTGCGAATGCCGACGTATGACGGCGTCCCGTACAGACGCGGCGAGCAACGCTGACGGTGCTGCCCAGCCGCTACGTGGCCTGGACTCCGAGGACCGCGACGTCGACGTTCGTTCCCGGCTCTGGGACGGTCTGCCCCGTCTCGCGGAGCATCGTCAGATGCTGGGCCATCGCTTCCAGCATGAGCGACTGCGTCCGCGCGCGCGTCTCTCCGGTGGCGAACAGGCCGGGGAGGTCGGGGCTGTAGTCGATGACGCCCTGACCGCACTGCAGCGAGCGCTCGATCAGACGAACGAAGCCATCGGCGCGGCCGGGGAGGCGGAGTCCGAGGCCGAGGACGCTGTCGGTCAGATGGTCGCAGCGGGTGTGGACGACAAGGCCCAGGAGGTGCAGGCGTTCCAGGACGCCATCGAGAAGGCCCGCGTCCACCTGTCCGGCGGCGTCGACCCCGTGGAGGAGGCCATCGGTCTCGGCCAAGCCGCCAAGGGTTGAAGAGCGAGCGGCCCCGCTGCGGGCGGCCGCGCAGGTGCGCCGGCCGCATCGCAGCGCGGCGGGCCGCAATCGCCTAGTTCAACAGCCCGCAGGGCCAGTGCGGACGCCAAGATCGGCGCACGCAAGGGGCCGCGCGACGATCCCTCACACGCCCGCTGGCGACGAGGCGTCGACTCTGCGCTGACCTACTCCCCCAAGGGCGTCGCCACCGGCGCTGGTGTGGTTGCAGTGCTCGCCAATCCGAACAAGCTCATCGCGGTCGGGATCGTTCTCGTCGCTGGCACATACGATGCGGCGGCGACCTGGTGGCAGCGTCGCCTGGAGAAGAAGGACGATGAATAGGAAGGTGGAGCGGATGGCCATTGACGAAGGAGTCGAGGAACGCGTTCGGGAAGCTTTCAGTGGTGTCATCGGCAGGAACGCCGAGCAGATGAAGGAGGCGCTGAGGCCACTCGATCAACGCGAGTCGACGCTGGCCGTCACCTACGCCACGCTGGTGTGCGGATATGTGGTCCGGGACGTCCTGAGGAACGAGCTCTCAGACGAGGGTTTACGGGCTTTCGCCGAGGACATCGTCGCCGAGGAACGCGACTGGGCTCCCCTGGGCAGCGTGGAGTCGGTCGCGAGCTTCCTCAAGGAAGCGTCGAGCGCAGATCCTGACTACTCGTCGATGTCTCAGGAGGACCTCGTGGGCTACTCCTTTGTGATCGGCGGATATCTCTTGTCCCGCTACCGCCCCCAGGGCATGCGCTGGTTCGAGTACTTGAACAAGATCTGGAACGAGGCCGAAGCGGCGAGCGGCTCTTGACGCTGCCCTCGGCAGCTGCACATCATCACCCACCTCCGCTGGGTCACGGCAGGGCCCCCGCTATAGCGAAGCTATGTCCTGGTTTGGTCCTGCGGTGAAGAGTTCGATGATGCGTTCGAGTGTTTCGCTCGCCCAGCGTCTGGCGCGGGGGATGGCGGTGGCGCCGGCGAGGGTGGGGGCGGCGATGACGGTGTTGCGGACGCAGGCCAGGACGGCGGGCAGGTTGCCGGTCCGGGCATGTGACCTGTCTTCGTGAAAGCTCATGTCTCGGCGGTAGTGCACACCGTTCTCGCTGTGCCAGTGCTCGCGGATGTACTGGGCCAGGGCGGTGACGTCGCCCTGCTCACCGGTCAGGCTGGTGATCACGAAGACGACCTCTTTGCTGGTGCGTTGCCCGTCCAGGCCACCGCGGTAGCGGACCACCCGCACGATCTGGGCTGCGTGCGGGAAGTCGATGGCGTCCTCGGGTTGATGGTGATGGCGCTGAGGTGGCGTTCCTCGGTCCGGCCGTGCCTGCGGCCGGCCTGCCGGTCGTGGTGGACCTGCCGCTGGGGGTCGGCCACAGCGGCCTTGAACGCTGCCGCGCACGCTGCTTGCAGACGTTTCCTGTTGCCCTTGACGGTCATCACGTAGTGGGCGCCGGCGGCCCAGATCGCCGTGGCGGTGGCGGCCACCGTGTGCAGCGCATCGATCGTGATCACGGTGTGTTCCAGGTCCCATCCGGAGGTGTCCCAGATCCGTCAACAGGGTTGCTACCGCGTCGATTTCGGAAGTCTTGTCCGGGACCTGGTGTCTGCGCGACCACAAGCGAGTCGGCGTGGGTGACGGCGGACATGAAGTGTGGCATCGACCCGTCAGCCCGCTTGGCGCCGCGGGCGGACTTGCCGTCCATCGCTACCGCGTGACAGCAGCCGGGCAGCCATCGCCTGCCCCTGGGCGCCGGCGTCGACACCAGCATCGGTATCGAGCCGGTGAGTGATCGTCCAGGCCACGCACGCGGCGACCAGGGCCTGCGGATCGAGGTGCGTCAGCAGCCACCGGATCGTGCTCTCCGAGGGCGCCCGCACCGTGCCGTCGAACGGATCCGCCCAGCCCCCAGCCGCACCAACTGCGCCCGGGTCCGGGCCGCTGCCCACTGCGCGACCGCCTCCAGCGACTCGAACCCCGGCACCATGAACGCCGAGAACGTCACCGCCAGCACGTACCCCAACGGGTGCCGCCGCCACCCGGTCCTGCGCGGGTCCAGCAGCCCGTTCAGCATCGCGAACAGATCCCGCGTCACCACCGGCGCAGGCCACGCAGCGACAGTCCGGGTGTCGGACTCAGCGGCACCGACCGGGACAGACGAAGATACTGTTACGCGGCCGGGACTCCGAAGACTGCGACGTCGACGTTCGTTCCCGGCTCCGGAACCGTCTGCCCGGTCTCGCGGAGCAACGCAAGGTGCTCGGCCATGGCCTCCAGCATCGGCGTCTGGGCCTCCTCGCGCGTGTCCCCTGCGGCGATCACTCCGGGCAGGTCGGGACTGTAGGCGGAGTACCCGGACTGCTCGTCGCCCTCGAAGACGACCACGTAGCCCCTCATGGCTGTTCCCTCCTCAAGCCGGCCTGTTTTCAGGATGCTCCCCTCGGTCTTGGGCTTCAAGCTCGCGCTGGGACGACCTGCCACCGTCACCAGGCCAGGCTTGGTCGGATGGGAGAAGTGTCGGTGCGAACCCGTGGTCCGCTTGAGCACCCATCCGTCCGCCTCCAACAGCTTGATGATCTCCGCCATCGGGCCCGTCCGGGCACGTCATCCGCTGTCTCCTCGGTTGCGGCGTCTTCGGTTTCCGGTAGTCGCCCCAGGCCCGCCACCGTCGGCGACGGAACGCCCGGGCGGGTGCGTACCGGCTGCCACAGGTCGACCCCGACCAGCCCGGGGCCTGCCGCGTTCAGGTCGTAGCCGTCCAGGAAGCCGCGGATCTGCTCCCACGAACGGGGGTACAGCGGCCCGATCAACCTGCGGTACACCTCGCCCGCCGCCAGCGTCGCCCGATGCCACCCCGCCGCGTCCAGGTCCGGGAGCACCTCAATCACGCCCCCGACAGTCCGCGTTCTCACCGGCCCCTTGGGTGTCGCGCTCTGGCGGCGGATCGTGGCGCTGATCGCCGTCAGCATCGTTTCCTCGGCGCTCACCTCGTTCACGTGCTCGAACACCGCCGGATCCGCCGTGGTGTGCGCGATCGCCAGGTAGCTACCCGGCGCACACGTCTGCCGTAGCACCCGCACCGCGCGGATCGCCTCGGCGCCGCTCAGGTGCTCCAACAGCCCGATCATCAGGACCCCGACCGGCCGGGCCCAGTCCAGGTGCCGCGACTCCACCAGGCGCGGATCGGTCAAGATCTCCACCAGCTCGCGCGCATCGCCCTCCACGGCGATCGTCTGCGGATCGACGGCCAGCCGTGCCCGCGCGTGAGCCATCACGACCGGGTCGTTGTCCACGTACACCACCCGCGCCGTGCCCCGGGCCCGTTGCGCGATCTCGTGGACGTTCTCCCCCCGCCGGTACGGCAGACCACAGCCGAGATCGAGAAACTGATCCACCCCCGCCTTGGCCATCACCGTCACAGCCCGGCTCAGGAACGCCCGCGACACCTTCGCCGCGCCCGCCATCCACGGCGCCAACTCCGTCACCGCCGCGCCCGCGACCCGGTCGCTCTTGAAGTTGTCCAGCCCACCCAGCCACAGATCCCGAACCCGCGAGATCGCCGGGGGCTCACCCACGCCCCAATCCGGCACCGCCCAGTCACCGCCCAAGCCAGGCGTCGTGTCGTTCATCGCGTCGCCGTCGTGATCGCCGATCAGGTCGTCGTTCATGCCGTTCACACCGCCGCTCTTAGCGCGTCGAACGCATCGCGGGTCAGCCACCACCACGCCAGGCCCCGGACCACGAACGCGACCCTGTGACCCTCCTCTACGAGCATCACTTCGTCGGTGACGAACTCCCCGCGCGGGGCCGCCAGCCAGCGCCGGACCCGGTCACGGTCCAGCACCGCCGCGCCATGATCGCCGTATCGCACGTGCATCAGATCCCCGCCGATGCTGAACTCCACCCGAACCGATAGGCCGGTCGACAACGGCAGCAGCAGCGCCACGCCCTCCGCCGTCCGTTCGGCCACCAGGCCCGGCCTCACTGCGAGCCCTCCGCCGTGACCTGTACGCCCGCGTTGGTGTCGATCTCATCGACCACCAGGACCTCGGCATTTGTTTCCCGCCGGATGATCGACGCGGTCACCGTCTGCACGTACTGCGTGCCGCCCAGATCCCCCCGAGTCGGCACCGCAACGACCTTGGTTCCGGTCTCCCGCACAGCCCGAATCAACTGCAGTAGGCCCCCGCATGGCCGGTTCGCGTCCGCGTCGACGTAGACCCGCAGCAATCGCAGGCCCACGCCGTCGGCAAACCCCTCCAGCGCGCGCCGCCCGGCCCGGACGTCGGCCTCCGACGCCCCCACGTGCACCCGTTGATAACCGAGAACCACCTGCGGCCGCGACACGAGCCCCACCTCCCTCTCCTGCATCCGCCGGGTCGTCAGTCGCCTTGGGTGACGGAGAGGGTGGTGGGCTCGGTTTGTCCAGCACCACCCCGCCCCGTCATCATCAAGTCAACGGGCACGTCCCCGTGCTCGGAAGGCGTACGGTGTCGCCACCGCGTTCTGGCGACAGTGAGGACCGGCGTTCGGCTAACGGGAGGGGCCTCGCGGTGAACCGTTCACCTGGCAGCGTGCCCCCCGCTGATTCGCCCACTCACCTGTTCGGGGCCGAACTTCGCCAGGCCCGCGAACGAGCGGACCTATCCCTGGCCGCGCTCTGCGAGAAGTACCGCGCGGCTGGGCGAGTCGTGCACAGGGGGTATCTCGCGAATGTCGAGCGAGGCGAGCGACTGCCCAGTGATCGCCAGTTCGCCGAGATCAGCGATGACGTCTTGGCGACAGATGGTGTGCTCGCCCGGCTCTGGGACTTCGCCGACGCCGCCCGCCTATCAGCCCATGCGAAGGTCCATCAGAGCCGCGCGGCCGTTGCAGAACTGGCGGCATCCACGCTGACGCCAGCTATCAATGGCGACATCGTCTTCGTGCCCTACATCTCCGGCGCCGATACCGTCGGGTACATGCGCATGTCCAGGCGCGCCTTCCTCGCTACCGGAGGACTCGCGACCGCCAGTCTCACATCAGGTCTGTTCCAGCGTGACCAACTCGCCACGGCCGACGAGATCGCCGCCGACATCCTGTCCGGCGATCCCCGCCGCGTTGCCAGTGAGCAGACCTCGCACGCCCTTGACCTCACCATCGCCGCCCTCATCGCGGCCGACGGAATGAGACCTAACCCCCTCGTGTCGTGGATCAAGGATGCGTCCGACCCCGTGCTGCGCGTCAACGCATCCGGCATCGCGGCCAAGATGTCCGGCCACGACGTCGCCGAATCTGCCGTAGACGCACTCTCCGCTGACGGCCCCATGCGGCACCGGTACCTCACCGCCGTTGTCTCCCGCGTGCTGTCAACTCCCTGGCAGCGAGCCCGCGATCATGCCGCCGACCCCCACATCAGCCGCCACGTCGCGCCCGACTCGCTCGAAGCCTTGAGCACCGAACTGCACAACCCCGACGACGCCGGTGCACGCTGGTGCAGCGCCTACGTTCTCGCGGACATCTGGGCATCCCCTGACCACCCCGCACATGCCGAGGCCGCCACCGCGCTAGAGGCCGCCCTCGCCGATGAGCCGCTACCTGCCCTGCGCACCGTCTACGGCCGCGCGCTCTCGCGCCGGGCACTCGTTCACTGATCCACCCACCCATCCCGAGATCCACCTCCGAGAGGCAGACCATGCCCCGCATCACCGTCGAGCCCGGCGCCGAAGTCCTGACCACGATTACCAAAGCGGTCGCCGAAGCGGGCATCACCGATGCCTCCATCACCCTCGTCGGCGCCGTTGACGAGGCGACGATCAGCACGATGGCCCGACACGACGCCAGCATCGACAACGTCACCACCTACACCGAGCCCCTCGAACTCACCGGCACCGGTGAGGTGTTCAACGGCACCACGCACGTGCACGTCGTCCTGTGCCGCGAGAACGATCAGACCGTAGGTGGCCACCTCCACAGCGCCACCGTCAAAACGTTCTTCGTTCACGCCTACCTCACCCCGATCGACTAGTAGGCCCACGTGCCCGCTGGTCGCGACGAGACCGCGCGCCAGCGCATCGGCGAGATTCTCGGCATCATGTCGGGGCCAGCGGAGTGAGATCGCGGTCGGCTAACCAGTGAGGCTCCGGATGCTTCCGACGACCGTTGACCGCTCAGGGTCATCTACTAGTGCGGTGTGTAAGCCTGTCATCCGGTTCGGGGACATCGTGATCCGCTCGTACGCCACACCCTCGATGGTAGCCCGGTGCCCGTGCAGACACGGGACTCCAATTCGTCGGATGGCTCAGGCAGCGAGAAGCGCTCAGCTCTCGGTCGCCTTTACCCCCAGGCCGATCGGGCACGAGACGCCGGTGCCGTGATCGGGGCAGTAGCCGTTCGGCACCTTGAAGAGGTACTGCTGGTGGTAGTACTACGTCTGTCGCAATAGCTGCCCGAGTGGCGGTCGGCCCTCTCGCTCTGGTTGGGCTCTAGACTCTGAGTCGTGAGCGACGAGGTGCGTACCGACGACGGCGACGAGGAAGTCGTCGGCCCGGGCCTGCCCAAGCACCTGGCTGCGCTGGTCGGAGCGCTGCAAGGGCCAGCCGATCTCGGGCGCAACCATGATCGATATCTGACCTACACGCGCGACGCGGAACCGTCGGGCGGAGCAGCCTCGGCGTGATCCTCTGTGACACTGGGCCGCTGGTCGCTGCCTTCAACAGTGCCGACAATGATCACGCACGGTGCGTCGGTTTTCTCGCTGAAAACTGGAGCCGGCTCGTCGTTCCGTCGCTGGCAGTGACGGAGGTCTGCCACCTACTCGCAGATCCTCTCCGCCGCGGGAGTGCCGCGCTCGCCGCAGAGTTCTGCGCGGCAATCGCGGACGACGAACTGCGTGTCATCGAGGCCACCCCGCACGATTACCGACGCATGTCCCAGCTCCTGGCGACGTACGAATCCATTCGTCTTCAAGTGGTCGACGCATGCGTCGTCGCGCTGGCGGAGCGTCTCGATCTCCGTGAGGTGGCGGCCCTAGATCGGCGAGACTTCCTGATCGTGGCGCCAAGCCACCTGCCGAAGGGCGAGCGGCTCAGGCTTCTGCCGGCTGACGACTGATCGAAGACTTGGCGCGCTCAGCTCTCGGTCGCCTTTACCCCCAGGCCGATCGGGCACGAGACGCCGGTGCCGTGATCGGGGCAGTAGCCGTTCGGCACCTTGAAGAGGTCCTGCTGGTGGTAGTCCTACCTCTGTCGCAATAGCTCCGAGGTGTCGGGAACTGGGAAGTGACCGGAGGCCGGAGATTGCGGGTCGTCAGCAGTGCATGCAAAATACATGCATGGCAATCATTCAAGTGCGGGACGTCCCCGACGACGTCCAGGCGGAGTTGGTTCGCCGTGCCAAAGCGGCTGGGCAGTCTCTGCAGCAGTACTTGCGGGCGATGCTAGTTACGCAGGCTCGCCGCCCTGAGCCTGCTGAGTTCTGGTCGGACGTAGGACGGCGTGCCCATGAGGGCGGCGCAAGCTACGAGCTAGCAGAGGCTGTGGATGACGTGCGTGCCATGCGGGAGAGAGAAGCCGAGCATTGATCTCCGTGGCGGACACCTCGGTCGTCGTGCCCGCTCTGGTGGACGCGGGAACCGCCGGGGATGTAGCTCGATCAGCGCTCGCCGTCAAAGAACTGATCGCACCGACCCTTTTGGACGTGGAAGTGATGCACGCTCTGCGGGGGCGCGTCCTCGGAGGAAAGCTGCACCTGGAGACGGCGACTCGGGCGATCCAGGACCTACGCCGCATGCCCCTTGATCGCTATGACGTCGTGCCCTTGCTCGACCGGGTCTGGGCCCTCCGCGACAACCTCACGGCGTACGACGCGACCTACGTCGCACTCGCCGAGCGGTTCGATGCGACTCTCATCACCGCCGACGAGCGACTGGTCAAGTCCTCTGGGCCGCGATGCGAGTTCAGTCTCGTCAGGGCACCGGAAGATCATCAGTTGTGAAGAGGACTGCCCGAAATATCGGGCAGTCCTCATCCTGTGCTGCGATCTTGGTCGGCTCAGCTCTCCGTCGCCTTCACGCCCAACCCGATCGGGCACGAGACGCCGGTCCCGTGGTCAGGGCAGTACCCGTTCGGCACCTTCTCCAAATACTGCTGGTGATAGCCCTCGGCGTAGTAGAAGGGGACCGCTTCGGACGCCGGCCCGCTCTCCGTCGTGATCTCGCCGAACCCCTGCGACTTCAGCGCCGCCTCGTACGCGGTACGCGTCGTCTCGTACGCCTCGCGCTGCTCATCCGTCGTCCAGTAGACGGCCGAGCGGTACTGCGTCCCCAGGTCGTTCCCCTGCCGGAAGCCCTGTGTGGGGTCGTGGTGCTCCCAGAACACCCGCAGCAGGTCGGCGGCCGTCACCCGCGACGGGTCGTACGCCACCATCACCATTTCCGTGTGCCCCGTGAGCCCGGTGCACGTCTCCTCGTACGTGGGGTTCGGCGTGAACCCGCCCTGGTACCCGACGGCGGTCGTCACCACGCCGGGGAGCTGCCAGAACGCCTTCTCCGCGCCCCAGAAGCACCCGAGCGCCAGGTAGATCACCTGCGTTCCGTCCGGCCACGGGCCTTCCAGCGGCGTGCCGAGGACGGCGTGCGCCGCGGGGACGGAGTACGGCCGGTGCTCGCGGCCGGCGAGCGCGCGCTCGCGCGGAACCATCGTCGACTTCAGCCTGCTGCCGAACATCATCGGTGCCTCCTCCATGGCTCGGTCCGCCCGCGAGGGCCGCCTGCGTCCGAGTCCGTACCCCTTAACCGCGACGCCGCCGCCAGCGTTCCCGGCGCCCAGCGCCACCGAGCCGCCGAGCCGCCGAGCCGCCGAGCGACCGCTCAGACGACGTCCGCCTCCATCTCCGGCGACGCCAGCCGTCCGGGTGCCTCCCACGCCCGCGCCAGCAGGGCGGCAGCGGCGGCGAGCTGCTCAGCGGGCCGGGCGAACGGGATCCGCAGGCGAGACTCGAACGCGCCGTCGAGGCCGAAGCGGGGCCCGGAGGTCAGCGTCACTCCCATCGCCCGCGCCGTCCCGACCAGCTCGCTGCTGCGTGGCTCCGGCAGCCGGCACCACAGGACCATGCCGCCGTCCGGTTCCGGCGCAGACCAGCTCGGCAGGTGCACCCGCAACGCGGACTGGAGGGCCCGGCACTGGCGGGCCAGTTCGGACCGCCGGTGGGCGAGCAAGGTGTCGAGCCGGTCGAGCAGGTTGGCGACGGCGATCTGCTCGAGGATCGGGCTGCCGAGGTCGTCGGAGGCGCGGGCCACCGCGAGGCGCCGGATCAGGGACCGTTCCGCGCGGACCCAGCCGATCCGCAGCCCGCCCCAGATCATCTTGCTCGCGGAACCCACGGTGATCACCTGGCCCGGCCGGGCGACGGCGGCGAACGGTGGCGGCACCGGCCCCGGGCGGCCGAACTCGGTGCGCAGGTCGAGGGCTTGCGTCGTCTCGTCGACGATCGCGACGCAGCCGGCGTCGGACAGCGCGGCGGCCAACGCCTCCCGTCCGGCCGTGTCCAGCAGCTGGCCGGTGGGGTTGTGGAAGTCCGGCTGGAGGTACGCGAACCGCGCCCCCGTCTGACGCAGCACGGTGCGCGCCATCGAGACGTCCCAGCCGCCCTCGATCGGCAGGGCGACGGGCCGGGCGCCCACCTGGCGGGCGGCGTCGATGCTGATGGGGTACGTCGGGTGCTCGATCAGGAAGCGGTCACCGGTGTGAGTCACCTCGGTGAGCACGAGGTGCAGGGCGTGGAGAGACCCGGAGGTGATCATGATCTCTTCCGGGACGGTCGGTAGCCCCCGCGCGGTGTACAGCGCCGCGACGCGCGCCCGCAGAGACGGCAGGCCCGCGGTCACGTACCCATGGCCCGGCAGGTACCGGGGCAGCTCGCTGAGCGCCGCGACGTAGGCCGCGTGGATCCCCGGTGGTGCGCTGGCCGCCGCCGCGGACAGGTCGCCGCGGCCGTCCGCCGCGCCGGGGGTTCCGTCCAGGGCAGCCGGCCACGGAACGGCGGTGGGATCGGAGGCCGGCAGCGCGGTCCACGTGCCCGCGCCGTGGCTGCCGTAGGCGTACCCCTCCTCCCGGAGCAGGCGGTAGGCAGCGGTCGTCGTCGTCCGGCTCGCCTCGATCGCCTCGGCCAGCGCCCGCTCGGACGGCAGCACGGTGTCCACCGGGAGCCGGCCGTCGAGCACCAGGACCCGCAGCCGGGCCGCGAGGGCCCGATACCCCGGTTCCCGGACCGCCGGATTGCGCCAACCCGCCAGCAATGGGGCCAGTTGATGGGCTCCAATGCGCCGCTCAGGCCGAACTGGACCGCTTCCGAAGCTTGTCATGAGGCCACTGTCC
The DNA here is from genome assembly GCF_977945845.1 of Frankia sp. CcMO1. Lineage (NCBI taxonomy): Bacteria > Bacillati > Actinomycetota > Actinomycetes > Frankiales > Frankiaceae > Frankia > Frankia sp. CcMO1. The sequence goes on along the minus strand of NZ_CDWTMG010000072.1, from coordinate 7,204 downwards.
CTGAACTGGCTATGTACAGCAAGGCCACTTGAGGCGCATCTTTGGCGCATGGCCTTCTTCATCGTCCTCGCTGCCCTCGTCCTCATCGCTGCCACGGCCCCGTTCCTGGGGGCCGACAGCCGCGACCTGTCCCCGTCCCGGCACGATCCCCACTGGCCCGGCCTGCCCGAGTCGCCCGCAGCCCCCCGGGGTGGGCCCCTCGCACCAGGGCTCGCCCTGCACGGGGTCCGGGCCGACCCGTCCGTCCCCGCACCCCGGTCGCCGGCCGATCACGAGCACGAACTGATGCCCTTGTGCGTCGCGGCACCCGCGGTTGCCCGCGATTGCCGATGACCTTGCGGTTACGCCACCTTGCCGCGCCGCAGCGCCGGACTGTAGTCGTTGAACTGGACCGAGATCCGGTGCTTGGCCGACGACCAGTTCGGCACGTTGACGACGTCAGGCCGGCCGGAGCCGCCACGCTGCTTCGCCTCCAGCCGGATCGTGCCGCCAGCGGGGTCGCTCCCGGCGACGGAGACGTCGACGCCGGTGATGAACGGCAGCGTGGCGAACTGCGGGAGCCCCGCCTCCGGGTGCGAGACGCCGTCGGACCCGGCGTCGTAGGCGAAGACGCCGATGGCCCGCTTCGTCCGGGGGCTTGTCGAGGCGTTGAGCACGTTCTTGCCCCCGATCGTGAGGACGTCGCCCGCGGCTCCCTGGTCGCCCCACCACTCCTTGTTGCGCAGGAGGATCAGGCTGGCGTACTTGTCGCTCTTCTCCATCGCCAGGTCCAGGCCGGTGCCCGGGTAGCTGGTGATCAGGCGGACCAGGTGGTCCGTCCGGCGGAAGGGCTGGAAGTACTGGTGATGGATCTGGTCGCCGTACGTGAGCGCGAACTCGTACGACGCCGTCCCCAGCGCCCGGAACGGGCCCCAGGAGCCGTCGCCCGTGAGGGCCTTCGTCGCGACCGGCCGGGAGCCGAGGCGCCGTCCGGTCCTCGGGTCGACCCGGTACACGTTCAGCGTCGCGTTCGTGACGCCGACGTTCGTCGCGAACAGTGAGGTCCGCCCGGCCAGCGTGATGTGCCGCTGGGGAAGGATCTCCGTGGTGCGCGGTGCCCGGCCGGTGAGGAACGTGTACGCCTCCCTGAATGTCGGGACGGCGCTGACCGTCTCGACGTGGGACTGGTTGGGGTAGTACACGTTCTTCGCGCCCGGGATCTGCCGCGTGGTCGGGCCCTCACCCCAGACCGCCAGGCCCGCCACGCCGCTCGGCAGCGGCTGGCCGAGGCCGCTGCTGCCGTCGAGGTGCACGTAGTGCGCCACCTTCGCGGCACGTGCCGGTGAGCTGTTCATGTACGTCAGCGTCGCCAGCGTGCCGTACGAGTGGGCCAGGACGTCGACCTTGTCGGCGCCGGTCCGAGCCAGCAGCGCGTCGATGCGCTTGTCGAGCTTGGCGTGGATCTGCTCCATCGACTCCGTGGAGTGCGTCGAGTCGTAGTCGTGCGCCTCGATGTGGTCGACCGGATAGCCATTGCTGGCGAACCGCTTCGCGCCGGTCTCGAACTGGCTGGCCGACCCCGAGCCGCCGTGCACGAACACGATCGGCCGTACCGACGGGCGGTGCCGCTGCGGTGCGCCCGCGCCCGCGGCCGCCGGATTGCTGGCCGGCATTCCCGTGGACACTCCCGCGGACACTGCGGATGCGGCGGACACGCCGGCCAGCACGAGAGCGAGCGCCGCGACCGCCGTCAGCAGCCGACGGATGGTCCCGCGTGTCATGCGGCCCCCTTCCGGCGGCCCGCACCCACGCTGTAGTCGTTGAACTGCACCGAGATCCGGTGCTTGCTCGACGCGAAGTTGGGCACGTTGACGACGTCGGGCCGGCCGGAGCCGCCGCGCTGGCGGGCCACCAGCCGCACCGTGTCATCCGGCGGGTCGGCCGCCGGGATGAACAGGTCGACCCCGCTGATGAAGATGAGCCGCGCCAATGCCGGCAGCACGGCGTCGGTGTGCGAGACGCCGTCCGAGCCGGCGTCGAAGGCGAACATGCCGATCGCACGCTTGGTGCGCGGGCCGGTGGCCGCGGTGAGCACGTTCGTCCCATTGATCGACAGGACGTCGTTGCCCTCGCCCTGGTCGCCCCACCATTCCTTGTACCGGTTCACGACCAGCGAGGTGTGACGGTCGCTGCGCTCGACCAGCGCGTCCACGCCGGTGCCCGGCGTGCTGGTCAGGAGGCGGACGATGTGGTCGGTGCGCCGGAACGGCTGGAAGTAGAGGTGGTGAACCCCGGTGGGCCGCACGACGGCGAACTCGTAGCTGGCCTGGCCGCGTGCCCGGAACGGTCCGAAGGATCCGTCACCGGAGAGCGCCTTGGTGAAGACGGGCCGCTTGTGCAACCGCTTGCCGGTGCGGGCGCCGACCTCGTAGACCTCGAGCGTCGCGTCGGTGACGCCGATGTTCGACGGGAACTGCACGGCGCGCCCGGCCAGCGTGATGTTCCGCTGCGGGAGGATCTCCGTGGTGCGCGGTTCCCGCCCCGTGAAGAACTCGTACTGCTCGGCGAAGCTCTCGGCCGAGGTCACCGTCTGCGTGTGCGACTGGTTGCTCAGGTAGACGTTCCTGGCTCCGGTGATGGTGCGGGCGGTGCTGCCCTCGCCCCAGATCGCGAGCGTCGGGACGCCGCCGGGCAGTGATGTCGACGTGGCGCCGTCCAGGTTGACGTAGTGGGCGACCTTGGCGGCCCGCTCGGGCGTGCTGCGCAGGTAGCTCTGCGCGATGCCGGTGCCGAACGAGTGGCCGAGCAGGTCCACCTTGTCCGCGCCCGTCTCCGCCAGCAGGCGTGTGACCCGGGCCTCGATCCCGGCGTGGACCTGCGCGACCGTCGTGGAGCCGAGCGTCGAGTCGTAGTCGTGGACCTCGACGTGGTCGACGGGGTACCCGTTGCTGGCGAAGCGGCGGGCAGCGGTCTCGTACTGGGCACCGGAGCCGGATCCTCCGTGGACGAAGATCACCGGCCGTGGTGCGTTGTGCCGCGGATTCGCCTGCGCCGATCCCGCCGTCAGCCAGGCGGCGAGCCCGGAAGCGATCAGGGTGGCGGTGGCGATCGCGGCGATGAGCTTGCGCATCATTGCGAGTGCTCCTCACGCGAGCCGTCCGGCGCCGGACAGGAACCGAACGCCGCTCCAGACGACCGCGACGGTAGTGAGGTGCCACCCGACGGTCAAGATGGTCCGGATGGTCAGCAACCGGGGCAATTCAACGTGTCACCGAAGAGTCACCAGCGACCGATGCCGGGCCAGCCGCTCCAGAAGCGGCCCTGGCTGTAGTCGTTGAACTGCACCGAGACGCGGTCGGTGGTCGACGGCCAGTTCGGTACGTTGACGACATCGGGCCGGCCGTCCCCGCCACGCTGCGCGGAAGCCAGCTTGACCGTCCCGCTGGGCTGGCTCGCGGCCGGAACGTACAGGTCGACGCCGGTCATGAACGGCAGCGAGGCCAGGGCCGGGACGGCGGTGTCCGGGTGCGAGACGCCGTCCTTGGCGACGTCGTACGCGAAGACGGCGATCGCCCGCTTGGTCCGCGGCGCGGTGGCGGCGTTCAGGACGTTCGTGCCGTTGATCGTCAGCGTGTCGCCGTCGGCGCCCTGGTCGCCCCACCACTCCTTGTTCCGAAGGATCGACAGGTTGACGTGCTTGTCACTCTTCTCCGTGATGGCGTCCAGGCCGGTGTTCGGCTCGGCCGTCAGCAGCCGGACGAGGCGGTCGGTGCGCCGGAACGGCTGGAAGTACACGTGGTGCGTCCCGGTGGCGGCGGTGAGGGCGAACTCGTAGTACGCGGTGCCCCGGGCCCGGAACGGTCCCCAGGAGCCGTCGCCGGTGACGTCGTACGTCGCCACGGGACGCGAGCGCAGGCGCTTGCCGGTCCGGCCGTCGACCTCGTAGACCGCCAGCTTCCGGCCGGAGGCGCCCACGTTGCTCGGGAACAGCACGGCCCGGCCGGACAGCTTCACGACGCCCGGCTCGGGGAGGACCGACGTCGTCCTGGGCGCCTGGCCGGTGAAGAAGGTGAACGCCTCGGTGAACGTCTCCGTCGACGTCACGGTCTGGGTGTGGGACTGGTTGCTCAGGTAGACGTTCTTGCCGCCGGTCACGGCGCGGGCGGTGCCGCCCTCGCCCCAGATCGCCAGAGTCGGCACGCCTCCCGGCAGTGCCGTGGCGGTGGCGCCGTCGAGGTTGACGTAGTGCGCGACCTTGGCCGCGCGTTCCGGGGAACTGGTCAGGTAGCTCTGCGACATGAACGTGCCGAGGGAGTGCCCGAGCAGGTCGACCTTGTCCGCACCGGTCTTCGCCAGAAGGCGCTGGATCCGGGCGTCCAACTCGGTGAAGACCTGTTCCCGGGTGATGGTGGCGAAGGTGGAGTCGTACTCGTGCGTCTCGATGGAGTCGGCGGGGTAGCCGTTGCTGGCGAACCGCCGCGCCGCCGTCTCGAACTGGCTGCCGGACCCGAAGAACCCGTGCACGAAGACGATCGGCCGGTGCGCCGGGCGGGCCTTCGCCTGAGCGGGGGAGGCCAGCGCGAGGCAGGTGGCGAGCATGAAGGCCGCCACGAGGGCGGCGGTGAACTTGCGCAGCATTGCGATCGCGGTCCTGTCGTCGGTGGTCAGGGGGCACTCGGCAGAACGTCGTTCCAGTAGCCGCACGTGACGGTAGTCACCGTTCGTGAACCCGGTCAACAAGCGGGCCGCACGGGCCGCTCCGCGGGCACGGAGTACGCTCGTGGAGCGTGACTGATCATCGGCCCGGTGCCTCGTCGGCCGGCCACGGCTTCTCGACCCGCGCGATCCACGTGGGTTCGGAGCCGGACCCCGCCACCGGCGCCGTCATCACTCCCATCTACCAGACGTCGACGTTCAAGCAGGACGGCGTCGGCGCGCTCCGTCAGGGGCTGGGCACGGGGTACGAGTACTCCCGGTCCGCCAACCCCACCCGGACGGCGCTGGAGGAGTGCCTGGCCGCTCTCGAGGCGCCCGGTGCCGCCGCCGCGCGGGGGTTCGCCTTCGCGTCCGGGCTGGCCGCCGAGGACGCGGTGCTCCGCGCGCTGCTGCGGCCCGGTGACCACCTGGCCCTCCCCGACGACGCCTACGGCGGCACCTACCGGCTGGTCGCGCGCGTGGGTGGTCCCTGGGGGCTGGAGCACGACGCGGTGCACCTCGCCGACCTCGACGCCGTCCGCGCCACGGTCCGGCCCGGCGTCACGCGGCTGATCTGGGTCGAGACGCCCACGAACCCGCTGCTGGCCATCGCCGACATCACGGCGCTCGCGCAGATCGCCCACGACGCGGGGGCGCTGCTCGTCGTCGACAACACGTTCGCGACGCCGTACCTGCAGTCGCCGCTCGCGCTCGGTGCCGACGTCGTCGTCCACTCGACGACGAAGTACTGCGGCGGGCACTCCGACGTCATCGGCGGCGCGGTCGTCGTCCGCGAGGGCGTCGAGGCGCCGTGGATGGACGGCGCCGGCGGTGTCGGGGCGGACGCCGTCGAACGCATCGCGTTCCACCAGAACGCGATGGGCGCCGTCGCCGGCCCGTTCGACGCCTGGCTCGTGCAGCGCGGCCTGAAGACGCTCGCGGTCCGGATGGAGCGGCACTGCGACAACGCCGAGACCGTGGTCGAGGCGCTGCTGCGGCACCCGCGGGTGGCGCAGGTCTACTACCCGGGCATGCCCGGGCACCCGGGTCATGCGGTCGCTGCGCGGCAGATGCGGCGGTTCGGCGGCATGGTCTCGTTCCGTGTCGTCGGCGGTTCCGAGGAGGCGCTGTCGGTGTGCAAGCGGGCGGCCGTGTTCACGCTGGCCGAGTCGCTGGGCGGCGTCGAGTCGCTCATCGAGCACCCGGGCCGGATGACGCACGCGTCCGTGGCGGGGTCCGCGCTGGAGGTGCCGGATGACCTCATCCGCCTCTCGGTCGGCCTGGAGGACGCGGCGGACCTGGTGGCGGACCTGACCCAAGCCCTGGATTGACGCCCGACTGACCGGACTCAAGGTTCTTCGACAGCGAAACCGTGTCAAAAGAGCCTTGAGTCGCGCGGGTGACAGTGAGGGTGGCGAGTGGTCAGCGACCGGCATCATTGAGGTGTGGGTACGCGGTCCGTCGTGGTGTGCGCCGACATCGGGTCGACGTTCACGAAGGTCGCGCTCGTCGACGTCGCCGAGGGTGTCCTCCTGGCGACCGCGTCCCGGCCCACGACCCTGGGCGGTGACGTCCTCGACGGCGTCGACGCCGCCCGCGCGGCCGCCGAGCGAGAGGCCGGCGTCCGCGGCTGCGAGGTTCTCGCGTGCTCCAGTGCCGGCGGTGGGCTGCGCGTGGCCGTGGTCGGCTACGAGCGGGCCGTCACCGCCGAGGCTGGCCACCGGGTGGCCCTGACCGCCGGGGGCCACGTGGTCCACGTGCACGCCGGGCCGCTCGACGCCGAGACCACCGACGCCCTCCAGGCAGCACGTCCGGACGTCGTCCTGCTCACCGGTGGCACCGACGGCGGCAACGCCGACGTCCTGCTGCACAACGCCCGGGCGCTGGGCGTCGCGCGGGTGCCGGCCCCGATCGTTCTCGCGGGAAACGTCGTCGCGGCGTCGGATGCCGAGGACGAACTGGCCCGGCGGCGGCGGCACGTCGTCGTGACCGGCAACGTGCTCCCCTCGATCGGCACGCTGGACCCGGTGCCCGCCCGCACCGCGATCCGGGAGGTCTTCCTCCGGCACGTCATCGGCGGGCGCGGGCTGTCCGAGCGTCCCGAGTTCGAGCGGATCGTGCGCGCGGCCACGCCGGACGCCGTCCTCGCCGGAGTGGAGCTCCTGGCCGACGTGCGGGAGCGTGCGGGGGCCGGCGGCGACGTCCTGGTCGTGGACGTCGGCGGTGCGACGACGGACGTCTACTCGGTCGTGGCGCCCGGCGAGGCCGACGCTGCCGAACCGGTCGACGACGTCGCGGGGCCGCTGTGGCGGGCCCGCACCGTCGAGGGTGACCTCGGTATCCGCTCCGGCGCGGCGGGCGTGGTCGCCGCGGCGCTCGCCGAGGGCCTGATCGACCCCGCGGGGGCGGACCGGCTGGAGCCCCACGTGGCCCGGGCCCTGACCGAGCCCGGATACCTGCCGCCGGTGCCGGACGACGACCTGCGGCTGGCCGCGCTCGCCGCCGCCGTCGCGGTGCGGCGGCACGGTCG
>NZ_CDWTMG010000071.1:15372-19669 GCF_977945845.1 Frankia sp. CcMO1 | reverse complement strand
GTGCGGATGTGGCCAGCAGGGAGCCGCCGGCCATGCCGATGTTGCGACGTCGCGCCGCCAAGTGGACTTGGGCGTGGGCGGGGCCGATTTCGTACCGGTGGTAGTGGCAGCCAGGGCAGACGTGGAAAATGGAGGTGCGGCGACGTAGACAGTGATCATGGGATACGGATCCTGGTGACGCTCTCCTCGACGAGGCCGACGGCGGGCCAGCCGATCGACGCCGGTGACTGACCGGGGCTCGTCGGCCGCTACGGCGAGTTGGTAGCCCCGATCGTGGTGCGAGCGGCCTGTTGTGACGCGGGCGTGCCCGCCTGGTCGCCGACTCGGGCCGCGTCAGGTGCGTCCGCAGGCATCGAGAAGAAGCTCGGCGACGGGCGTCCTCACCTCCACACGGTCGCCGACCGACCGGATCACCTCGATGGCGGTCTCGGTGGCGGTGTCGTTCGCCCAGGCGTGCGCGGACGCGTGGAGGCGGTCGCCGGGATCGTCGCTCGGCTGGTCGAGCTCTACCTGCCGCACCTCCAGCACGTCCACCTTGACCTGGCCATACGGAGTTGGCAGCAGGACGCCTGCGGGCTCCACGGCCCTCGCGCCCGCCGCTGCGCGGAGCACCTCCAGGTGCGGCGTGGTCCCGTGCAGTCGGTCGACAACGTCCAGATCGACCGTCGCCCGGTGGGCGTTGGAGATTCGGGCACAGCACCGCCAGCCCGCCGACCACGACAGGCGGCTGGCCGGTGAGTGTCCGCGCTTCCTCGACGGCCTGGACGACCGCGGCCATCGCGTCGCCCAGGAAGGTCACCCGGCTACCAGACACGGGCCCACCCCGGCTCTGGTAGCCAGGCGTCGAGGATCTCGCGCCCACGCCCCACGTCCTGAGCCAGATCGAGCGCGACGAACAGCGGATGCGCAAGCGGCCACCGCCACCGCTCGGGCAGGAGATCGACGCGACGGGCGCAGACGGCCGCCACCGGTGCGACCCGCACCGCGGCACGCGCCTGGGCCGGCGCCGGAGCGGCGCCGAGAAGCGTAGCCGCGCGCCGGAGCACCGCCTGATCGGGAACGAAGAAGTCAGGCACCTGGTCGGCGCGGACAGCGACCGGGGTACCGTACGCCGCGGCGGCGGTCGTGTCCGTCAACGCCCACCCAATCTCGTTTTCCACGTCACGCAGGCCGAGACGCAGCGATCTGGTGACGCCGCTGGTGTCACCGGGATCGGGGAGTCTGGCGAGATAGGCGCGCGGCGTTGGCCATCGCTCGGCCACCTGCCAGAACAGCCGCGAGTCCGTGACGACGTTCGCGGCGTCGACAAGACCGTCGTGCCGCAGCGCCGCCAGCAGCTCCGACACCGTGCTGGCGGAGCGGCCGAGCCGGCGCGCCAGCTCCCGGACGGCGGTGCCCGCTTGCGGCTCCATGAGCAAAGCGGTCGCGACCTCGAGCCCGGCCGTGCCGCTCAAGGCCCGTGTCCGCGCACCGCGTCCGGTGACCGGACTGACCTCGGCGTCGATCACAAGGTTGCTCGAACGAAGCGCGATCCGGCCGCGCAGGTCGTAGTAGCCGGCCCGATGCTCGGTCAGCAGCTTCCGGGCCGCCCCGGTCACCCGGTCCGCGACGACCAGGAGAAGGAAGCCGCCCGATCCACCGGGTGGACGGCTGGCCGCGAGCAGCTGCGCGGCGACGCCCTCGGACACCAGTGACCGGCGCTTGAGCTCGATGGGAACCGCGACACCATCCGGGTCGAGCACGAGATCGACCCCGCGATCGGGCCCGGAGGCGGGCGGTCGGGCCTCGACTCCGAGCTGGCAGAAGGCGTCGACCACGAGGGCCTCGGTGTCCACGCGGACCAGCGTTCACGCTGTTCGCTGTTCGGTCAATACCGAACAGCGAACAAGGGCGCGGCGAGCAACAGCCCGCGAGATCGGGCGGGACAAGGACCGCGGACAAGGTGAGAGGGGTCGAACCGGGTCGGGTCGAGCGAAGCTCGACATCGGGGGTTCGGGGGGTTGCCCCCGGCAGACATCGCGGCAAACGCCGAAGCTGACGGAAGGTCAGCGAGCATGGCAAGCCAGCCCGCAGCGTAGCCGGGGCTCGAACCTATCCGCTCCGTCGGGTCAGGTCGGCGCCATCAGCGGCCCCGGGGCCGGCAGCGACCTCGGCGCCGCCAGCGACCGCAGCATCCGTCGGTCGGTCTTCAGGCTGCTGGTGAGCGGCAGTGCCTCGACGATGTGCACCTCACGCGGGTACCGGATGGGACCCAGCCGGGCGCGGCCCCAGCGCACCAGCTCCTCCGGGGAGACGGTGCCACCCGGGACGAGTTCCACGAACGCGACCACCTCCTCCCCGCGCCGGGAGTCCGGTCGGCCCACGACGCCGCACGAGGCGACCTCGGGATGGGCGAGCAGGCCGTCCTCGACGTCGCGCGGATAGACGTTGACGCCACCCCGGATGATCAGATCCTTGATCCGGTCAACCACGTACAGGTAGCCGTCGGGGTCCAGCCGGCCGATGTCCCCGGTGTGCAGCCAACCGCCCCGCAGCGCCCCCGCGGTGGCCTCCGGGGCCTGCCAGTACCCCGTCATCACCATCGGGCCCCGCACGCAGATCTCCGCGTCCTGGCCCCGACCGGCCTCGCAGCCGTCGGGGAGCTCAATGCGCACCTCGACCCCGGGGGCGGGCACGCCCACGCTGCCGAGTCGTGTTCCGCCCACCGGCGAGGTGGTGATGATCGCGGATGACTCGGTACAGCCGTATCCCTCCACCAGCTCGGCGCTGGGCAGCCGCCGGCGCCATTCGAGGGCGGTCTCCCGGGGCAGCGGCGCGCCACCGCTCGTCACCCGCCGCAGGGTCGACAGATCGTAATCGTGCAGGGGCTGCGCGAGCAGCTGCGCCACCATGGACGGCACCAACGCACTGATGTTCACCTGGTGCTCGACCACGAGGTCGAGCCAGCTCCGCGGCTCGAACCAGCGCATGAGAACCATCGGTCCGGGGTTCACCATGTGCAGGGTCATGACGCTGATCGTCAGCCCGTAGACGTGGGACAGCGGCAGCGGCAGCAGGCCGGCCAACTTCTCGTCCGGGGTGGCCGACATCGCTGCCCAGCCACCCGCGGACAGCCCGTCGTGCGAGAGGACCACCCCCTTCGCCCGCCCGGTCGTGCCGCCGGTGTAGAGCAGCGCGGCCATGTCGGAAGGATCCACCTCCACAACCGGACTCTCCTCGCCGGCCTCGAGATCGGCGAAGCGCAGTACCGGGGTGGTGAGCCCGACCCGGAGTGTGCCGGCCTGGAGCATGGATCGTGGCGGGGACGGGGACTGCGGCGGAGGCGGGGAGACGCCGGGCCGGTCCCCGTCCGCCAATATCAGGGCGCGCACCGCCGAGCCGCCGTCGCCGACCGCCGCGCGGACCCGGTCCAGGAACTCGGGTGTGGTGACCACGAACCGGGCTCCGCTGTCGACGAGGACGTGGCGCAGCTCGTGCTCGGTCAGCAGGAACAGCACCGGGGTCACGACCCCACCGGCCCGCCACACCGCCTGGTAGGTGACACCCACCTCGGGACAGTTGGCCATGCACACGGCCACCCGGTCGCCCCGGCGCAGACCCGCCGCCCGCAGGCCGCCCGACAACCGGCGGGCCCGCGCCAGCAACTCCCCCGACGTCTGGTCGCGTCCCTCGAAGCGAAGCTCCGCCGTGCCGCCGGTCCGTTCCTGCGCCAGCTCGGCGAGCCGACCGAGGCTGATCCCGGCCGGACGAGATCCGGTTGCGGTCACCATACGATCCGCCTTCCGTAGCCGTGTCTTCCTGTGTGCCCCTGCCTGCGCCCCGTGCCTGTGCGCCCCGTGCCTGTGCGCCCCGTGCCTGTGCGCCCCGTGCCTGTGCGCCCCGTGCCTGTGCGCCCCGTGCCTGTGCGCCCCGTGCCCTCGTGATGGTGCACCGCGACACGCTCGTAGACCAGCAGGTACCGGCAGGACGTCACCCCGCAGCGTCACGACGGACGCCCGAACCACCGTCGGATGCCATGCTCGGCATACCTGCGGGAGACGGGACCGGTCCATCCCGCCCGGACGGAGGTCGGACGACGCATCGCCCTGTGAACGGCCATCACCCGCCCCCCGCGTGGTGAAGCCGGGAAGGCCCGGTTCACGATGGTGGCCGGTCCCGACTCCGGACCGGCCCCGGACCGCGGCCATCGGTCCCGGCAGACGGAGGTGCCCATGGGCTCGCCCATTGGTAAGTCCTCGGCTTGGCGCAACTGGGCGGGCAATGAGACCGTCCGGGAGTCGAAATGAAATAACTTGCG
>NZ_CDWTMG010000071.1:0-14943 GCF_977945845.1 Frankia sp. CcMO1 | reverse complement strand
GTCCCCCCGGTCGGTGCGCCTCGCCCGCCCCCGCGACGCGGAGGAGCTCTCCGCCCTGGTCGGTACCGCCGTCCGGGACGGTCATCAGATCCGAGCGATCGGATCGTCCCATTCCATGAGCGCCATCGGCCGCCCGGACCCGGGCTCCGTCCAGGTCTGCCTGGACAGGTGCGCCGACCTCGTTGCCCTGGACGGCGGCAGCGGCCTGGTGACGGTGCGCGGTGGGATGACCATGCGCCGGCTGAACCGGCTGCTCGCGGAGGCCGGGCTCGCCCTGACCAACCAGGGCGACGTCGACGAGGTGACCATCGCGGGTGCCATCTCAACCGGCACCCACGGCACCGGGGCCCGCTTCGGCGGCCTGTGCACCCAGGTCCGGGCGCTCGAGGTGGTGCTCGGCGACGGCAGCGTGGTCACCTGTTCACGCGGCGAACGTCCCGAGTTGTTCGCCGCCGCCCGGCTGGGCCTGGGTGCCGTCGGCGTCGTCACGTCGGTCACCCTGCAGGCGGTGCCGCTGTTCGCCCTGCAGGTCCAGGAGGGTCCGATGCGCCTGGACAAGGTCCTCGACTCCTACGACGAGCTCGTCGACCAGACCGACTACCTTCGCTTCTCGTGGTTTCCGCACACCACGACGGCCCTGGTCAGACGCGGTCAGCGGCGTCCGCTCGACGACGGCCTGGCGCCGCTGCCCCGGCTGCGCTGCTGGGTCGACGACGAACTGGTGTCGAACACCCTCTTTGGCGCGCTGATGACGACGGGCCGGCGGATGCCCGCGGCGGTGCGGCCCATCGCGCACGTCAGCGCGCGGGCGTCGGGCAGCCGCACGTTCCGCGACCTGTCCTACCGGGTGTTCACCTCCCACCGCCGGGTCCGGTTCAAGGAGATGGAGTACGCCCTCCCCCGTGCCGATCTCGCCGCGACGCTGCGTGAGCTGGTCTACGCCATGGGGAGCGCGGACGTGCGCGCCGTCTTCCCGGTGGAGCTCCGATGCGCCGCCGCGGACGAGATCCCGATGTCGACGGCGTACGGCCGCGGCACCGCCTACATCGCCGTGCACATGGATCACCGCGGTGCGCACGGCGACTACTTCGACCTCGCCGAGAAAATCATGTTGTCGGTCGGCGGCCGGCCGCACTGGGGCAAACTGCATTCGCTGGACGCGGCGACGCTGCGTGGGCTCTATCCCCGTTTCGACGACTTCCTGGCCGTGCGCGACGCCGCCGACCCGACCGGGGTGTTCGCGAACGCGTACCTCGACCGCGTCCTCGGCTCACCGGCCGGCGCCCCCAACTCTCGGTGACCTGACCACGGCACGCCACGGCGGTTTCTCGCCGATGTGGCGACGGGCGGAGCCGCGGTCGCGGGCGGTTCAGCCCGCGGTGGTCCGGCCGCCGACGTCCCCGCCGAGGTAGGCCTGCCGGACCCGGTCGTCGGCCAGCAGGCTCGCGGCGGTGCCCGCCAGCACGACCTCGCCGGTCTCCAGCACGTAGCCACGGCCCGCGATCCGCAGCGCCGAGGCCGCGTTCTGCTCGACCAGCAGCACCGCGACCCCCTCCCGGTTGATCTCCGCGATCACCTCGAAGATAGTCTGAACGATCATCGGGGCCAACCCCATCGACGGCTCGTCGAGGAGCATCAGCCGGGGACGGCTCATCAGCGCGCGTCCGATCGCGAGCATCTGCTGCTCGCCGCCGGACAACGTGCCTCCCGGCTGCGCGACCCGCTCGGCCAGCCGGGGGAAGAGCGCGAACACCCGGTCGAGGTCGGTCCGCACGTGCCGGCGATCGTGGTAGGCGCCCATCAGGAGGTTCTCGCGGACACTCATGCTCGGGAAGATCCGCCGGCCCTCGGGCACGTGGCTCACCCCCCGGCCGACGAGTTCGTGCGCCGGAATCGACGACAACGGGCGACCGTCCAGCCACGCCTGTCCCGCCCGGGGCCGCAGCAGTCCGGAGATCGTCCGCAGCGTGGTCGTCTTGCCGGCGCCGTTGGCCCCGAGCAGGGTGACGATCTCGCCCTCAGCCACCTCCAGGCTGACGCCGCGCAGGGCGGTGACGGCGCCGTAGGCGACCTCGACACCGGCCAGAGTCAGCAGCATCAGCGCAGTTCCTTCCACCCGGCAGGGCCGGCCGGGCTGGGATCCGCCGTATCGGGATCCGCCGCGCCGGCGTCGGCTAGGCCCAGGTACGCCTCGATGACCGCCGGGTCCCGCTGGACCTCCGCCGGCGTGCCGGACGCGATGATCCGGCCGAAGTTGAGCACCACCACCGAGGTCGCCACCGACATGACCAGCCGCATGTCATGCTCGATGAGCAGGACCGACACCCCGGTGCCCGCGATCCGGATGATCAGCTCCACCAGGTCGCGCTTCTCCGCCGGGTTCGTGCCGGCCGCGGGCTCGTCGAGCAGCAGCAGGCGCGGCTCGGTACCGAGCGCCCGGGCGATCTCCAGCCGGCGTTGCTCGCCGTAGGGCAGCGACGCGGCGAGCTCGTGCGCCCGGTGCGGCAGGCCCACGAGCTCGAGCAGCTCCAGCGCGTGCCGCACGCCGTCACGCTCGGCCCGCCGGGCGCCCGGCAGCCCCAGCACCGCGGCCAGCGGCCCGTACCGCTGCCGCACCTCGGTCCCGATCTGGACGTTCTCCAGCGCCGACAGAGCGGGGAAGAGCCGGATGTTCTGGAAGGTCCGGGCGACGCCGAGCCGGGTGATAGCGTGCGGGCGGCGCCCCACCAGCTCGGCCGGCCAGCCGGGCCGGGGCCAGAAGGTGACCGATCCCTGCTGCGGGCGGTATGCCCCGGTGAGGCAGTTGAACAGCGAGGTCTTGCCGGCCCCGTTCGGTCCGATCACCGCCAGGATCTCGCCTCGGCGCTGGCGCAGTGAGACGCCGTCGAGGCTGGTCACACCCCCGAACCGCAGCGCCAGGCCGCGGGCCTCCACCACCAGGTCCTCCGGGCCTCCGCCGCGCCCGGCGTCCCCGCGGCCCTGGCTGTCCCCGCGCTGCCGGCCCCGGGAGCGCCGGTGTCCCGGCGGCGAGACGCGGTGCGCTCCGCCCCTGGTCACGGCTTGCCTCCCGTGGGCGCGGCGCCCAGGGAGTCCGCCGCGCCGATGCCGGCCTCCGCAAGCTGGATCTCCCGACGCCGTCGGCGCGACGGCACGAGTCCCTGCGGACGGAAGATCATCATGATCACGATGACGGCCCCGAAGTAGATGTACCGGTCCGCGGGCGGGACCTTGTCGCGCAGGTAGAAGGCGATGCCCTGGAGGACGACGGCACCGACCACCACCCCGAGCCGGGAACCCATCCCGCCGAAGATGACGACGGCGACGACGAAGAACGACGCCTGCAGGCTGAAGCTCTGCGGGTTGAAGAACTGTTTGGAGGCGAAGAGCACGCCGGCGAAGCCCGACACCGAGGCGCCGATAGCGAAGGCGAGCAGCTTCATCCGCAGGGTCGCGACCCCGGTCGCCTCGGCGGCGATCTCGTCCTCGCGGATCGCCGCCCAGGCCCGGCCGATCCTGGACCGTTCCAGCCGACCGAAGGCGATCATGACTCCGACGATGATGACCAGGAGCAGGTAATAATACGGTAGCGGGTCGATGCCGCACTCGTAGTCGAGGCCGAGCAGGTTGATCGACAGGTGCGGAACGCCGAAGGCCCCCCGGGCACCGTTCGTGATGTTGTCGGCGTTGTTCGCGATCAGATGGATGATCTCACCGAAACCGAGCGTGACGATCGCCAGGTAGTCACCCCGCAGCCGCAGCGTCGGCGCGCCCAGGACGACGCCGGCGAGCGCGGCGAGGACCAGCGCAATCGGGAAGACGAAGAACGGGTTGAGCACGAAAGGCGCGTGCCACGGCATCGCGGTCTGTGAGGTGAAGTAGGCCGTCGTGTAGGCACCGATGGCGAAGAAGGCGATGTAGCCGAGGTCGAGCAGGCCGGCGTAGCCGACCACGACGTTCAGGCCCAGTGCGAGCAGCGCGTAGATGCCGATGTCGTTGACCATCGACTGCTGCGCGGCGGTCGAGACGACCAGCGGGGCAATGATCGCGACCGCCAGGAGCGTCAGGTTCAGCGCGATCGAGCCGCCCCGGGTGGCGTAGGCCGCACTCACCGGCCCCCGGAGGCCGGCCGCCAGCCGGCCCGCCGCGCCCCGCAATTCGACGCCGAGCGCCAGGACGATCCACAACGCGACGGCGAGCCCCAGGTAGGGCAGGATCCGCGCGTCCAGCACCGAATCCTGAAATGCCTTCAGCGGTTTGTCGGAGCCCCCGGCCGGACCGGTCACCACCGCGGCGAGCACACCCACCAGCAGCAGTACCCCGAGCTGGCGCAGCCGGGCCGGGGAGAACAGCACGGCCGGACGCAGCAATGCGCCCGGCGGGCCGCCACCAGGCTCGCCACCCGCCCCGGCGGTCGGCGGGCGGGCGGACGACGTCGCAGCGCTCACGCTGCCCTCCCCAGACGTTCCCCGAGCAGGCCGGACGGTCGGATCATCAGGATGCCGACCAGGACCAGGAAAGCGATCACGTCCTTGTAGGACGCCTGGAAGATGTATCCGCCGTAGCTTTCCACCAATCCGAGGAGCAGGCCGCCGAGCATCGCCCCGCGCACGTTGCCGATGCCGCCGAGGACCGCGGCGGTGAACGCCTTCACTCCGGGGACGAACCCCATGCTGTACGAGGCGTTGAACGTCATCGCGTACAGGAAGCCGCCGGCTCCGGCCAGCAGGCCGCCGAGCACGAACGTGACGATGATGATGCGTTCGACGTTCACGCCCATGAGAACCGCGGTGTCGGCGTCCTGGGCCACCGCGCGGATGCCCTGCCCGAGCCGGGTCCCCGTGACCAGCCGGTCCAGTCCGACCAGCATCGCGATCGCGACCGCGAAGATGACCAGCGACTGGGTGGAGACGCCCGCTCCGAACAGCGTGAACACCGTTCCGTCGGTGAACAGGTTGGGCAGGGCCACGTTCTGCCGGCCGAACTCCTTGCCGGCGAGGTTCACCGCGAACAGCGAGGCCCCGATGGCGCTGATGAGGTAGGCCAGCCGGGGGGCGGAACGGCGCCGCAGCGGCCGGTACGCCACCCGTTCGAGCGTGAAGGCGGCGAGCCCGCCGCAGATCGCGCCGGCGCCAAGACCCATGGTCACCAGGCCCACCGATTCGAGGCCGCCCGGGACCGAGCCGTCCCCGGGCAGCAGGGCGCGGGCGGCAAACAGCCCGCCGAAGGATCCCAGCATGAAGACCTCGCTGTGCGCGAAGTTGATGAGCTGGAGGACTCCGTAGACGAGGGTGTACCCGAGCGCGATGACCGCGTACAGGGAGCCGACCGTCAGACCGTCGACGGTCAGCTGCCAGAACTGGTCGAGGAAACCCATCCGTGTGCCTCGTTCACCACCAGGCGAAGCGGTGGCCGGACGTCCCACCCCCGGCCACCGCCCGCACCGACATCAGGACTTGACCAGGTCCGCGATGTTGCCGAGAACGGTGATCTGTCCGCCCTTGACCTGGTAGACGAACACGTTGGAGCCCTTGACCTCGCCATTCGGCTCGAACGCCACGGTCTTCGTGATGCCGGGGAAGTTCACGGAACCGAACGCGCCGGCCACGGACTCCCGGGTGACGTCCTTGCCGAGCTTCTTGAAGACGTCCGCGAGGGCGAGCGTGGCGTCGTAGGCCTCACCGGAATAGGTGCCGGGCTTCGCCCCGTTGTTGACCTTCTTGTAGGACGCGACGAAGGACGCGGCCTTCGGGTCGGTGTTGGCGTCGCCGCAGGGGCAGGTGAGGTAGGCACCCTCGGCCGCGGCGGCCCCGGCCTGCGCGACGTACTGCGGGTCGAGCGAGCCGTCACCACTGATGATCTTTCTGGTGAAGCCCTTGCTCTTCAGCGCCTTCGACAGCAGCGCGAACTCGGGGTAGTAGCCGGAGTAGTAGAGGACCTCGGGCGCGGCAGCAATGATCTTCGTTGCCTCGGACGTGTAGTCCTTGGTCGGGTTGATGCCGTCGTGGGTCACGTTGACGCCCTTGGCCTTGAGCTCGGCCTCCAGCGCACCCGACAGGCCCGTGCCGTACTCGCTCTTGTCGTCCAGCGAGTACACCTTCGTCGCCTTGAGCACCGTGGCGATGTAGTCGGCCGCGGCCTTGCCCTGCACGGTGTCCGGGGCGATGACCCGGTAGAAGGTCTTGAAGCCCAGGGTAGTGAGCGCGGGGTTCGTCGCCGACGGGCTCACCGACAGCAGTCCGGCCTGGGTGTAGGCCGGCTCGCTCGCCTTGGTCGCGCCGGAGAACATCGGGCCGACCACCGCGACGACCTTGGAGTCATCGATCAGCTTCTGGGCGGCCGTCGGGCCCTGATCCGGCGAGCCACCGTCGTCGGACTCGGCGAGCTTGAGCTGGAACGGCGCGCTCGCATCCGCGTTGACCTCGGCGATCGCCGTCCGGACGCCGTAGAGGGCGTTCAGACCGAGCTGCTGGCTGTCGCCCGAGAGAACTCCCTGGAAGCCGATCGTGATGATCTGCTTCCCGTCCGAGGACGAACCACTGTCACTCCCACAGGCCACCGCGGTCAACGCCACGGTCGCGGCAAGGGCTATCACTCCCAGGAGCGGGCGCCTACCCATGCAATTCCTCCTCCGGTCCCGCCGGACCCGACTCCGATGCCGTGGCCCGGCCCAATCACCCCGACCCAGTCACCCCGATGCGCCCGGCCCGCGAGCCGGTGCGCCACCGCCTAGAGAATGACGGGCTGACCAGCATCAATTCGCACCGCCCCCCCCCCGGATGGGCGGGCCGGCGCACGGTGGACACGCCGACGCGATCCCGCGGAACCCGGCACCTCAGCATGGCTATGCCCAGACCGCCGGGCTGGTGCCCAGCTGTGCCGGCGGGGAGATCCAGCTCGGCGCGACGCCGGCCACAGTGGCGGCCGGGCGGATGTACGACAGGGGTCCGAACTCGCTGTTCATCGTGGCGCAGAACTCCTCGACATCCTCCCGGGTCGGGTCGGGTCGGGTCGGAGAGCGCGAGCGTGTCGTGGTGTCCCAGCCCCTGCAGCCAACGACCGGTCCGGGCCAGGGACACACCGACGTGCCAGCTGCCCCCCTCGGTCGCCCGGCGCGCCAGCGCGTCCAGCACCCCGTAGACGGTGAGGTAGCCGGTCGCGTGATCGAGGGCCTGTGCCGGCAGCGGCACGGGGCGGTCGGACCCGGTCACCGCCGCGGCGGCGGTCGCGATGCCGGACGCGGTCTGGACCAGACTGTCGAACCCGCGCAGACCGCTCCAGGGGCCCTGCCGTCCGTACGCGGTGATGGTCGCGCAGACGATGCCCGGCCGGATCCTGGCGACCGCCTCCGGGCCGAAGCCGAGCCGGTCGAGGGCCATCGGCCGGTAGGCCTGGAGCACCACGTCCGCCGAGGCGATCAGCTCGCGCAGCCGGCGGGCGTCCGCGGCCACCCGCAGGTTGAGGAAGGCGTTGCGCTTGCCGGACCCGGTGTCGACGAGCACCGTGTGCACCTCCGGCAGGTGGGCGGCGCCGACCCGCAGGACGTCGGCTCCGTAGGCGGCCAGCGTGCGACCGGCGACGGGACCGGCGATGACCCGGGTCAGGTCGAGCACCCGCAGACCCGCGGCCGGCGTCTCGGCCAGGGGCGCGGCGAGCACCGGGCCGTCGCCGAGCCGGCGCACCTCGACGAGGGGAAGCTCGTCGACCGCCCGGGCCTGCCTGTGCTCGCGCCATTCCCGCTCGCTGCGGGCCATGCTGGCGCACAGACCCATGGCGTGCAGCTCGAGTTCCAGCGGCTCGGCCTCGAAACGGCGGATGACCCGTTCGACGGCGGCGCGCTCGCCCGGCGTCCCAAGAAGATCCAGGATCCCGTTGCGGTGGTGCGGGAAGTTACAGTGCAGCTGGATCACCGGTCGTCCCCGGTGCGGTAATACCCGGAGATCGCGTCCCACGGGCTCGGCGGTGGCTTGCCGGCCATCCGCAGGTACCGTTCGCTGCGGAAGACCGCGCTCGCGTGACGGGTGTCCACGGTGACCTCCGGCGGGGCCCCGCCGCCGCGGGCCGCGAGCAGGCGGCTGGCCCCGACAGCCGCGGCCGCCACCGACGCGGCCGCCATCATCGTCACCCGGTAGAGGCTGGGAAGGACGTCGGCGGGCCCGGTCACGGTCAGCCGCTCGGCGATGTCCGGATCCTGTACCAGCGACGCGACCTCGGTGACGATCTCCGAGTTCTGCCGTTGCCCCATCCACCCATCCTGTCCCACCCTGGCACGCACGCTGCGCCCCGAGCGCACCGTCGGCCGAACCGGAACAAGGCCGGCATGACCGACAAGACGATCCTGGGAGCCAAGAGCCGCAATGCACAGAAAATCCTACTTTGCGTGCTGTCCCGGCCTCCGGACTCTCGCTCGCCCCCCGGGCCGCCCAAGGCCCATTCTGGTCATGTGTAGGTACTTTCGCCATGACACCGGGCTCGCAGTCGCCCGGTCGGGTGGTCGGCGATGGCAGGAGACACCCCGTGCGCGTGCAACGCTCGCTGTACGAGGTGCTGGACGTGCCGCCCAGCGCCACCGCCGAGCAGATCCGGCATACCTACCGCGTGGCCGCCCGCCGCACCCATCCCGGCGGCCGGTGGTTCGTCACCGGCCTTCGATCGGGTCAGACCGGTAGCCGCACGCGTAGGGAACCGGCCGGGCGCCCGCCGCCGAGCACCGTGGGCGCCCCGAGCACGGCGAGCTGAGCGAAGTCGAGCTCCAGGTGCCCGGGGGCGTCCGGACCGGGAAGAGCACCCAGGCGGGTCAGTACGGCCAGCGCGACCGGGATGCCGGGCCGCCCGCTCCCATCCGCGATCTTGACCGCGACCACGTGACCCTCGGGCGTCGCCACCACCGTGACACCCTCGGCGCCGTTCTTCGCGACGACGCCGGGTACCGCCCGCATCAGGTCGGTGTCGGACCGGCCGACACCCCCGATCAGCTCGGGATGCGCCCGCATGGCGTTGATGACCCGCCACTCGGGGCTGCCCGGCGCAGCCCGGACCATCGCCCGCAGTCCGCGGGCCAGGCCCGTGAGCGAGAACGCGAACAATGGGGCCCCGCACCCGTCCACGCTGGTCGCGACGATCTCCTCGCCGGCCAGCTCCTCGATCGTGCGCCGGATCACCTGCTGCAACGGATGATCGGGATCGGTGTAGTTCTCGATCGGCCAGCCGGCCGCTACGCAGCAGGCGATCATCCCCGCATGCTTGCCGGAGCAGTTCATCAGCACCGGCTCCGCGCGGCCCCCGGAGCGAAGGTGCGCCTGGGCCGCGGCCGGGCCCAACGGAAGATCGGCGGGACAGCGCAGGGTGTCGATGGAGACGCCCGCCACCGAGAGGATCTCCAGCACCCGCGCGAGATGCACCGGCTCGCCGCTGTGGGAACTCGACACAATGGCAAGCAGGTCACCGGGGATCTCCCGGCTCAGGAAGATGCCGTCCAGCCCGGCACGAAGCATCGCGGCGGCCTGAAGGGGCTTGACCGCCGACCGGGGGAAGATCGGGTGGTCGGGCACGCCGACGATGAGCGCACCGTCCCCGTCCCGACCGAGGCCGATGACGGTGCCGTGATGGCAACTCTCCACGAACGGCGCACCGCTGCGCAGCCCCCGGACAACCTCGACGACCAGCTGCGGGCCCTCCGGCGGCTGCATACAGCCAGCCTACGTCGGGCCTTCTCCCGCTCACCCGTTCTCGCCACCCGCCGAATCCGACGCTCGCCTCACGACGGCCGCCTATCCTGGTGCCGTGCCTGCCTATGACTACCGCTGCCGGGTATGTGACGCATCGTTCGAGGTCCGCCGCAGCATGCACGAGTCCGTGCCGGACAGCGCGGTGAGCTGCCCCTCCGGACACACCGAGACCTCGCGGATCTTCTCTGCGATCGCCGTCAGCCGCGGCTCGGCCACGCCGGCTCCGGCCACGGCCGCGCCGTCCGCCGGCGGGGGCGCGTGCTGCGGCGGTGGCTGCTGCGGCTGACGCCACCGTTCGCCCTGACGCCACCGTTCATCCGGGGTGGCTCACCCGCGGTGGCGATGGATGCCCGCGGCCTGCGATTTCGTCGGCCCACGCGCCGCCCGGGTCCGCGGGCCGACATCCACCTGACGGTCCCGCTGGCCGCCGCACGCGGCGGCCCGGTCCTCCACCAGCCGCCGTCGCAACAGCCGCAGGGTATCTTCCCGCTCGGTCTGATCCAGACCGGCGACGAGGGTCTGCAGCAGATCACCTGATCCGGGTCGTTGGTCGCCATAGCCGAACCCACTCGTACCCATGGGCGTGTCCTACCCAGGCCACCGGCGTGTCACGCAGTCCCGGGCCCACGGGAACAAGGCACCGGGCCACCGTCGTCTCCGCCACGCCTCCCGCACCCCCGCAGCACCCCCCGCAGCCGAGCGCGGACGACCCGGCGATCGATGGCCCGCGGGCCGAGCACCATGATCCATGCGATACCCAGCGCCCACAAGCCGGCGAGGGCACCGAAGGCAAAAACGTTGAAGGCTCCGATCATCGCGAAGCCGACGAGCAGCAGAACGCTCGCGGCGAGCCCGCCACCCACGGGTGTTTCTATACCCCGCCGGCTACGGCGTCATACCGACTACTTCATGATGTTGATCATATTACGGGTCATCGGACGGATTCAGTGGCGCCGTGACTCCACGTGGGGAGGGCCGGGTCGCAGTACCCGCCACAGCGCGCCCAACGAGGTGAACTGGATGTCGGGCGGCGCACCGGCGACCTCGTCAACCACCCGGTCCGGGGCGTGCTGATGACGTAGATGATCCATGATCTCGTCACGATTGGCGGGGAAGACCGCCCGGCCGAGCCAGCGGGCGAGCTCGGAGCGTTCCTCGACGTCCACCGGCGTCATCCCGGCCGGCGCACCGACCCGCGACCCAGCGGCATCCAGGTTCTGCGGGCCACCGGTCGCTTCCTCGGGGAACGGTTCAGCGGAGCGCCATTCCTCCGCCCGCGTGTCCCGCCCGGCCCGCACGAGCCCCTCGACCTCGTGCGCCATGATGTCGTCGCGCATAGGGCCGTGCTTGGTGCTTCCGCGATCCACTGCCATGTTCTCGTTCCTTTCCGCTGTTTCAGTGGTGCGCGCTGACGGACGAAGCAAACCCGCGATCAGGCCACCCGGCATCTCCGGCCAGCAGATGTTCACGGCCAGCGATGGGCGGGAACACCGGCATCCATGGTGCGGATACCCCACAACGTGCTGGTCGGACCCGCCGAACGCCTGGAGCGGGCCGAAGCTCTCGACCCGGTGGCAGTAAAGATCCGTGACATGGTCCGCCGCTCCCTGCACGACGGCGCCATCCGGGACACCCTGCACGGCGTGCCGCTCGGCCACCCGCTGCATCCGGCGCTCGCCCAACTCCCCATCGGAACCTGGATCTCCGCGGGGATCGTGGACCTGCTCGCGGGACGTCACGAGGAGTCCGAACGGGCGGCCCGGGTGCTGATCGCCACGGGGTTGCTCGCAGCGGTCTCGGCCGCCGCCGCCGGCCTCGCCGACTACTCTGAGATGCATGAGCGCCAGCTGCGGGTCGGGGTGGCGCACGCCGCGACGAACAGTCTGGCGGCCTGCTGCTACGCCGCCTCGCTCGGCATCCGGTCGCGTGGCAACAGCCGCCTCGGCCGTCGTCTCGCGCTGCTCGGCCTCGCCGCGGCCAGCACGTCGGCCTACCTCGGCGGTCATCTGGCCTACCGGCAGGCGTCGGGGGTCAACCACGCCGAGGAGGTACCCCACCTGCTGCTGCCCGGTTGGCATCCGCTCGCCCTTCTGGACGAACTGGCGGACGGCCGACCCGAGGTGCGGCTGTTGCGGGATGTGCCGGTCGTCCTCCTCCGGAAAGGAGACCACGTCGACGTACTGGCCGGCCGGTGCAGCCACCTGTCCGGCCCACTGCACAAGGGAGAGATCATCCGAAGAGACGGCTTCACCTGCCTGCGCTGCCCCTGGCACGGCAGCACCTTCCGGGTGGCGGACGGCGCGGTGGTGCATGGTCCCGCGACCGCGCCCCAGCCGCGGTTCGATGTGTGGATCTCCGATGGTGAGGTCCGGGTACGGCTACCCGGGGCGGGATAGCTACCGCGGGATAGCTAACTGGGGCGGGATAGCGTCGAGGGGCTGTCCGCCGCGGAGCGGGGCGTCCCGGCGGCCGGGACGGCGGCCGGGACGCCGTCCGGGCTGGCGGCGCCAGCCGAGCGCTGTAGGCCCGCGCGGTCCGGGCCCGGGCGCCCGGTGGTGGCCATCTCGCCCACCCCGTAGAGCGCATAGGCTTTCCGGATCACCGGCCGGGCCACGTTGCGGACCGGCACCCCACCGGCCGTCGTCCCGTGCTCCGAACCGGCATGGGCGTGACCGTGCAGCGCAAGGCAGGCGGCTCCCGCGTCCACCGCCTCGGCAAGGTGGTAGCTGCCGAGAAACGGGAAGATCTCGGTTCGCTCGCCGATGAGCGTGTCTGGTACCGGGGCATAGTGCATCAAAGCTACGCGGAATTCGCAATCCAGACTTTCCAGCGCGCCACGCAGCCGGGATCCGGCGTCCTTCGTGTGCCGGATGAAAGCCTTCATCAGTGGTTCGCCGAAGTCGCTTCCGCTGGCCCCGGCGAACCCCCCGCCGAATCCCTTGACGCCGGCGATTCCGAGACGGCGGCCGTCGATGTCGAGGACCGTGCCGCAGCCTTCGAGGACGGTCACGCCAGCGTCGGTCAGCATTTCGGTGATTTCGTTCTCGGCACCGCCGTGGTAGTCGTGATTACCCAGGACGGCGACGACGGGCACCCCGGCGTCCGCCACCTCGGCCGCGACGATCTCGGCCTCGGCCGGCAGCCCCCGCTGAGTGAGATCACCGGCCAACAGCAGCACGTCCGCCCGACCGGCAAGTCCACGCAGCAGGGGTGCGAAGGTTCCGCGGCTGTCCACGCCCAGGTGGATGTCGCCGACGGCGGCAATTCTGATCATGAGATGGTCTCCACGTTCGGCGGTGCCTCGGTCGGCATCCCCCGATCCGCGATGGTGACCTCGTTACTCACCAGGCGTCCGGGAAGCGCCTCGGCGAGCACATCCGCGACGGCCCGGCGGCGGGCGTCCGTGGCGACCTCGCCCTCGACCAGGATCTGCTGGCCATCCACCACCACCTCCAGCCCGAGCTCGGCCACCCTCGGATCCTCGGCGAGGCGTTCGTGCAGGTCACCGGCGAGGTACTCATCGGCCTCAGTGAGGTCCAGTACCCCGTACCCGGCGGTGTCGGCGACCCGCTTCGCGGTCCCGGCCTGCTCCGCCCCACCCGCTGGCACCGCCCCACCCGCTGGCACCAACGGGCCGTGCGGACGTGAACCCGTGGGGGTGCCCCCGGCCGACGGAGCACCTTCGGCCGACACCGCACGACCGGCGGCCGGGATCAGGTTGAGCCGGGTGGCCACGAGCAGGGCCGCCTCGGCGAAGGGGGAAGTGGCCGTCGCGCGACGCACCTGATCCCAGTCGACCTGCTCCCGCATCGCTCTGATCATCGGTATCACGCGAGCGAGATCACAGTACCGTTCCTCCAGGGCCAGCAGGGTCATCTCAAACCAGTCGGTGGCATCCAGCACGGGCATGCGCACCGAGTCCACCGACATCTCGCTGGACCGCTCCAGCATCTGCTGGGTCACCGCCCGACCCACCGGATGGTGGATGAGATCGACCAGCACCTCGCCGTCAAACACCTTGGTGAGCCAGTCCTCGGGTGAGTCGACCGGGCGCAGGCCGGCGTTCGCGAGCACCTCGACCGCCCGCGGCACGTCGTCCTCGCGCAGCATGAAATCGACGTCGTGGACCGGCTCGGGGCCGCCCCGGGCCCAGCAGGCGTAGCTGCCCCCGAGAGCGAACGGGATGCCCGCCTCCTTCAGGGTCACAGCCACGCGTTTCAGACTCTCCCGTAGGCCTCTGGGCGCATCCTCCATACCGCTGCCCGTACCCGCGGGAACCACGCGACGCACCTCGCGTACCCCACCGAAGTCGGGCGGCAGGTAGCTGTCGCGATTGCGACACCCCTAAATGACTACCTCAAAGCGGTGACAAGACTACTACAGAAGCATGGGGATGTCCGGCTATCCGTAGTTATAATTTCACTACATGCCACAAGAGTTACCACTTCGACGCCTGATAGGCACCTGAATCTCACAGCTTGACGACACCGAGCGTCGACATGAGCGATGATGACCTTCGCGGCAAACCTGTCGCCCGCCTACTTCGACACCGGATTGGAAGCGAACCCTGAACACGCGCACACGATCCGACCAGTTGGCCAGGGCCCTCGGAGGGGAAACAGCCGCACCGGAGAACTCCGGCGAACGTCTCCCTGGACCACGCGCCACTGGGCCGGCCACCCTGACCTCGCGGCCGGTCGCCCCGGGCGGCCACGGCGTGGTCGACCTGTCCAGCCATCCCGGCCAGCTGGCCCGCCGGCTCCAGCAGGTGACCTATCAGCTCTGGACCACCACCGTCTCAACCGAGACGACGCCTCCGCAGTTCGTGGTCCTCAACAGCCTGCTCGCTGATCCCGATATTGATCAGCGCACGCTCGGAGAACGAGCCTCCCTGGATCGGTCGACGGTGGCCGATGTGGTGGCGAGGCTCGTGCAGCGTGGGCTCATCCGCCGGGTCCGTGACCCGCGTGATGGCCGGCGCAATGTCCTGCGGCTGACCAAGCGGGGAGAGTCGACCCACGGCCAGGTGGCGGACCGCATCGACCAGATGAACGACAAGCTGCTGGCGCCGCTGTCCGAGGAGGAACAGACCGCCCTGTTGTCGATGTTGGCCCGCATCGTCGACCAGGATAGGCCCTATTAGGGCCTGTTTGGGAAGTTCATCGGGGCAGCCATTCGTTGATCGCGGCGATGGTGACTGTTGCTTCGTAGCGGACGG
>NZ_CDWTMG010000070.1:0-19450 GCF_977945845.1 Frankia sp. CcMO1 | reverse complement strand
GCGCTCATCTGGTAGGCGACGGGACAGATGCCACAGATCCTCGCGGTCAGGTCCGGAGGGTCGGTGTAGGGGCGGCCGCGCAGCAGTGCCTCGAAGAACCGTGGGGGCTCGTAGATGTTGAGCTCCACCGTCTGGACGGCGCCGTCGTGCAGGTTCACCCGTAGCGCTCCCTCGCCCTCGACGCGGGCGATGGCGCCGACGCGGAGCCTGCGGTTAGCTCGGTGGCTCATCGCGGTCTCCTGACGAGGTGTAGGCGGGGGCGGCGGCGTTGAAGGTGCGGGACACGCGGTGGACGTCCGCCGCGGGCATTCCGAGGTTCACGAGCCGGCGGGTGAGCGCGGGCAGGTTCGGCGCATCCAGCGGGCCGAAGCAGCCGAAGCAGCCGCGGCGGTAGGCGGGGCAGAGTGCCCCGCATCCGGCGTGGGTGACGGGGCCGAGGCAGGGAATGCCGTCGGCGACCAGGACGCACGTCAGCCCGCGGCGTTTGCACTCGGTGCACACGCTGGAGTCGGGCAGGTCCGGGCGGCGTCCGGCCAGCAGGGCGGAGATGAGCTCGATCAGCTGGCGTTTGTCGATCGGGCAACCGCGGAGCTCGTAGTCCACGGGCACGTGCGCCCCGATCGGGGTGGCCGTGGCCAGGGTGGTGACGTATTCCGGGCGGGCGTAGACGACGGAGCGGAACTCGTCGACGTCGGCGAGATTGCGCAGCGCCTGGATGCCTCCGGCGGTCGCGCAGGCGCCGATCGCCACGAGCACCCGGGACTGCTCGCGGACGTGGCGGATCCGGTCGAGCTCGTCGGGCGTGGTGACGGAGCCTTCCACGAGCGACACGTCGTACGGACCCGGTTGCGTCGCGCTGGTCGCCTCGGTGAAGTGCACGATCCGTAGCCGCTCGGCGATGGTGAGCAGTTCGTCCTCGCAATCGAGCAGGGTCAGCTGGCAACCGTCGCACGAGGTGAACTTCCAGACCGCGAGCGTCGGCGGGGGCTTCGCTTCGCTCATCACAACTCCCGGACGGCCAGCAGAGGCGCCGCCGCCTCGTAGGTCAGGACCGGCCCGTCCCGGCACAGCAGCAGTGGACCGAGCTGACAGTGCCCGCACCGGCCGATCCCGCATTTCATCGAGCGTTCGAGGGAGACGTGGATCCGGTGAGCCGGGACGCCGCGGTGCAGCAGCAGTCTCGCCGCGTGGTAGATCATTGCTTCCGGGCCGCACAGAAAGGCGGTGGCGTGCGCGGGGTCGAGAGCGGCGTCCGCCAGCGGGCTGGTGACCAGGCCGACCGGGCCGGGCCAGCCGGGCTCGGACTCGTCGACGATGCTGACGACGTCGACGTCCGCCCGCGCGGCCCAGCCGTCGATCTCGTCCGCGAACACCAGGTCACCCGGTGTCCGCGCGCCGAGCACGGCCAGGATGCGGCGGAACCGCACGCGTTCGGCCATGGCGCCGAGAAGCACCGGGCGAAGCGGTGCCAGCCCGCACCCGCCGCCGACGACGACCAGGTCGCGGCCCTCCGCGCCGGTCAGATCCCAGTGGGTGCCGAAGGGGCCCCGCACGCCGACGGTCCGGCCTACGGGGGCGTCGTGGAGGGCGCGGCTCACCGCGCCGACGGCCCGGATGGTCTGCACCAGGAGGCCGTCGTCGGCCGACGGGTCGCCGCTGATCGACACGGGGATCTCGCCCACCCGGGGGGCGTGGAGCATCGTGAACTGCCCTGGCAGGAATCGCGGGAGCCGCTGCCGCAGGGGGGCCAGCCACAGCGTGGCCGTGTCGTGGGTCTCCCGCCGGCGGTGGACGACCGTGTACGGCGTGGGCGTCATCGGGTCGGCCGGACGGGCGCCGTCGTGCGCGAGGGCCGCGGCCGCGGTCATGCCGGCTCCCCGCGTGCCTGGTCCCACGTTCCGAGGACGGCTTCGTCGCGTTCGGCGGCGAGCCGGGCGGCCTCCTCGGTGATGTCGATGCCCACGGGGCACCACACGATGCACCGGCCGCACCCGACGCAGCCCGAGCTGCCGAACTGGTCGTACCAGGTGCTCAGCTTGTGGCTCATCCACTGCCGGTAGCGGCTCGCGGTGGAGCTGCGCACCTCGCCGCCGTGCATGTAGGAGAAGCCGGGGGTGAAGCAGGAGTCCCAGCGTTCCCAGCGCTCGGCGTGGTCGCCGGTCAGGTCGGTCACGTCCTCGGTGGTGGTGCAGAAGCAGGTGGGGCAGACCATGGTGCAGTTGGCGCAGCCGAGGCAGCGGGACGCGACGTCGCTCCAGCGCGGTGACTCGCGGCTGTCCGCGAGCAACCGGCGCACGTCGGCCCCCGGCATCTGCCTGCCCATGCGGCCGGCCGCGGCGCTCAGGTCCGCGTCGGCGGTGGCGCGGTCGGCCGCGACGGCCTCCCGGTGGGGGAGCGCCGCGAGCACCCGCTCGCCTGCCGGGCTACCGGCCTCGGCCAGGAACCGGTGGACGTCGCCGTCGAGGCGCTCGGTGAGGGAGAGGTCGAAGCCGGCGTCGGCCCTGGGCCCGCCGCCCATCGAGACGCAGAAGCAGGCTTCGCCTGGTTCGGTGCAGTTGGCGACGACGATGAAGACACCGTCGCGCCTGGCCGTGTACTGCGGGTCCGGGTACGCACCATGGGCCAGCACCCGGTCCAGGACGCCGATCGCGGCCAGGTCGCAGGGATGGACGCCGAGAAACGCCAGACGAGGCTGTGGCTCGTCGTCCGGGCGAAACCGCGGCGTCGCGTCGCCGTCCACGCTGAGTATGCGCCGCCGGGCCGGGTGCAGGAACGCCTTCCACGACTGGGGACCGGCCGAATGCCCGAACACGGCCTCGTCGGCGCGCCGTTCCAGCCGGTACCGCCCGGGCGCGGTACGCGACGTCCAGCCGGCGGGCAACTCGGCCGCGGTCGAGAGCTCCGCGAGCACGATCGCGCCCTCCCGGACGGTGGGTCCGATCACGGTGTATCCCTCGCCGCGGAGGAGTTCCACGAGCGTGCCGAGAGCGGTCACGCCGATCACCGCATCGGATGCCGTCCTGGGGCTCATCGCGCCCTCCCGAGTCACGCGTTCCGGCACCGTCCACGATTCGTGCGGCGGCGCCCGGCGGCCAGGGGCGAAATGCCCGGTCGTCCCGGGACTTCCGGGTCGCTGGGGCCGGCAGGTGCGCGTCAGCAGATGCGCGGCAGTTGTTCACCGACCAGGACGTCGACCATCCGGCGCGAGCCGACCAGCGTCCGCGCCGTGACCTGTCCGTGGGGAGACGGCAGCAACCGCCCGACGGCGACGGCCTGCACCCCCTCGGGCAACGCGCGCATGGCCGCGAGCACGGCGTCGGAGGCCGCGGGGTCGACCAGTGCGACGAGGCAGCCCTCGTTCGCGACGTGCAGCGGGTCCAGTCCGAGCAGGTCGCAGGCGGAGGCGACGGCGGCCGGAACGGGCAACCGCGCCTCCTCGATCTCGATCGCCACGCCGGACGCCTCGGCCAGTTCGTTGAGGGCTGTCGCGACTCCGCCGCGGGTCGGGTCACGCAGGGCGTGCACGCCGGTCCCGCCGGCCGCGAGCATGGCCGCCACGAGCCGGTGCAGCGGGCGGCTGTCCGAGGTGATCTCGGTGTCGAAGCCGAGACCCTCGCGGGCGGAAAGGATCGCCGTCCCGTGCCGGCCGATGTCTCCGGAGAGGACCACGACGTCACCGGGCCGCCCCTTCGCCGCGGACGGGTCGATCCCACCGATCCGGACGCCGAGTCCGGTCGTCGTCACGTAGAGGCCGTCGGCGCCGCCCCGCTCGACCACCTTGGTATCGCCCGTGACCACGGGGACGCCGGCCGCCCGCGCCGCCGCGGCGACCGACTCGGTGATCCCGCGCAGTTCCTCGAGCGGGAGACCCTCCTCCAGGACGTAGGCGAGGCACAGGGCGACCGGTTGCGCGCCCCGCATCGCGAGGTCGTTCACCGTCCCGTGCACCGCCAGGGAGCCGATGTCGCCGCCGGGGAAGAACCTGGGCGTCACGACGAAGCTGTCGGTGCTGATCACGACCTCACCGGCGGACGTCTGGAGCACGGCGGCGTCCTCGAGCGGGCCGGTGGTGCCGAGCGCGGGTCCGATCAGGTCCCGCAGCAGTTCGGCCATGAGCTGGCCACCCGAGCCGTGGCCGAGCAGCACCCGCTCGGTCTCGGGCCGCGTCGCGGGACAGGCGGCGCCCAGCGGGTCGCCCGCGGGCTCGGCGCCCGGCGCGGATTGCATGATCGGCGGGGGATGCGGGTTGATGGTCATCGTTCCTCCGCGGGTGTGGGCGCGGGCGGGGTCGATCCCGGGCCGGCCGGCTGCTGCCTGATCCGGCCGGCGTTGTGAAAGGCGGCGCAGGTGCCCTCGCTGGAGACCATCGGTGCGCCGAGCGGGGTCCGGGGAGTGCAGCGTGCGCGGTACGCGCCGCACTGCGTCGGCAGCTTCGTTCCCTGGAGGATCTCGCCGGCGATGCAGTCCGGGTGCTCCCGGGTGCGGATGCCGTCCACCGCGAAGCGGCGCTCGGTGTCGAAAGCCGCGTAGCGTTCGCGCAGCCGCAGGCCGCTGGCCCGGATCGGCCCGATGCCGCGCCAGGTCCGGTCGCAGACCTCGAACACCTCGCGCATCGCTGCCTGTGCCGCCGCGTTGCCGCTGCGGTACACGGCCCGCACGTACTGGTTCTCGACCTCGGCCCGGCCCTCCTCCAGTTGCCGCGCGGCCATCAGGATCCCCCCGAGCAGGTCGAGGGGCTCGAAGCCGGTGACGACGATCGGTACCCGGTACGAGGCCGCGATCGGTTCGTACTCCGTCCAGCCCATCACCGCGCACACGTGTCCCGGCGCGAGGAAGGCCTGGACCTGGTTGCGGGGCGACCGAAGGATGGCGGCGATCGCGGGAGGCACGAGCACGTGGCTGACCAACGCGGAGAAGTTGCCGATCCCGGCGGCCGCGGCGTGCTGGATCGCCATGGCGTTGGCCGGCGCCGTCGTCTCGAAGCCGACGGCGAAGAACACCACCTCCCTGCCCGGGTTGGCGGCGGCGATGCGGACGGCGTCGAGGGGGGTGTAGACGACGCGGACGTCGCCGCCGCGGGCCTTCACGCCGAGCAGGTCGCCGCTGGTACCCGGCACCCGCAGCATGTCGCCGTAGCTGGTGAAGATCACCTCGGGTCGGGCCGCCACCTCGACCGCCCTGTCCACCATCTCCATCGGGGTCACGCACACAGGGCATCCCGGCCCGTGGATCATGCGGACGCCGGTGGGCAGCAGGTCGTCGATCCCTTGGCGGACGATCGTGTGCGTCTGGCCGCCGCACACCTCCATGATCGTCCACGGTCGGGTGACGACGGTTCCGAGCTCGGTCAGCAACCGGCGGGCCAGTTCGGGGTCGCGGTACTCGTCGAGGTACTTCACGGGGTGCTCCGGCCGGGATCTTCGTCGCGGACCTCCGGAACCGGCCCCAGCTCGGTCTCGATGGCGTCCGGGATGGCCCGAATCACCGCGAGGGTGCGCGCGGCCTCCTCCTCGTCCACGCGGGAGATGGCGAACCCGACGTGGACGACGACGTAGTCACCCACCGCCGCGTCCGGCGTGTAGGCCAGGCACACCTCACGGCGGATCCCGCCGAAGTCGACCGTTCCGACCGGCAGGCCCGCGGCGTCGTCCGGCTGGCGGCGGTCCAGGATCTGGCCCGGAATTCCGAGGCACACGTCGGTCACCCCTTCCCGGTCCGGGCGGCGGCTATGGCCGCCTGGCCGTAGCTGATCCCGCCGTCCCCCGGCGGCACGTCCTGCCCGACGAACACCTCGAACCCGCCGGCGCGCAGCTGCCCCACCACGGCAGCGGTGAGGAGCCGGTTCTGGAAGACGCCACCACCCAGGCACACCTGGCGGACCGCGGTCTCCTCGGCTGCCCGGGACACGAGCGCCACGGTCACCTCGGCGAGGGTGGTGTGGAAGCGTGCCGCCGCGACGTCGGTACCGGAGGCGGCGCTGGCGAGGAGGTGGCGAAGGGTCGGCCGGGGGTCGTACACCCACAGGTCGCCGCGGCGTGCGAGCCGCCACTGCAGCGCCGGGGCGCCGTCGTGATCGGAGGCTGCTGCCTCCAGCAGGACGGCGGCCTCACCCTCGTACCCGGCGTCGTCGCACAGGCCGAGCAGGCTGGCGGCGGCGTCGAACAGGCGACCGGCGCTGGATGCCGCCGGGCAGTTGATGCCGCGGGTCACCATGGCCCGTACCGCGTCGACCTCCCGCGCGGGCAGCCGCTCCACGAGGTCACCGGCCAGGTACCAGGCGGTCTCGTCCCCGGGCTGGTCCGCCGGCCCACCGGATCCCAGCGGCTCGCTTCCGAAGAGGTATCCCAGCGCCATCCGCGCAGGGCGGCGCACCGCCGCCTCACCGCCGGGGAGCGGCGCGGTCGCGAACCGGGCCAGCCGGCGGTAGCCGAGGTAGCCGGCCAGCAGCACCTCGCCACCCCAGAGGGTGCCGTCATCCCCGAGGCCGAGCCCGTCGTAGGCGACGCCGATGAACGGTCCGGTCACCCCGTGCTCAGCCGCGGTCGCCGCCACGTGCGCGTGATGGTGCTGTACGGCGATCCGCCGCTCGGCCGGCCAGTGGCGGGCGTGCTGCGTGGACTGGTACCGAGGGTGCAGGTCGTGCGCGACGACCGCGGGATCCACGTCGTGGATCCGGCAGAGTTCCGCCATGCCCTCGACGAATGCCGCGTTGGTGTCGGCATCGCCGAGGTTCCCGGTGTGCGGGCCGACGATGGCCCGATCGCCGACGGCGAGCGCGCCGGTGTGTTTGAGCTGGGCGCCGACGGCGAGCACCGGCTCGGGGGCGGCGGACGGTAACGGAAGCGGGGTGGGTGCCTGCCCGCGGGCGCGGCGAATCGTCAGCGGGCTACCGGCGACCACGCGCCGGACCGAGTCGTCGTAGCGGGATCGGATCGGCCGGTCGTGGGTCAGGACGCCGTCCGTCAGGAGGCTGAGGACGGCGCGGGCGTGGTCGTCGTCGATGATGATCGGTTCGTCGCCCCGGTTGCCGCTGGTCACCACCAGCGGGCGTCCCAGGTCCGTCGACAGAAGGTGGTGCAGCGGGCTGGACGGCAGGAAGATGCCCAGCTCGCGCAGGCCGGGGGCGACCCCCGCTGTGATGGGGACACCGGGCCGCGGCCGCATCAGCACGATGGGACGGGCCGGGCTGGTGAGCAGTCCTGCCTCGGCGTCGCCGACGGAGGCGATCCGCGCGGCGGCCGCCAGGTCCGGCAGCATCACGGCGAACGGCTTGCGGGGGCGGCCTTTGACGAGCCGCAGCCGGGCGACCGCGGCCGCGTCGGATGCGTCGCACACCAGCTGGTACCCGCCCACGCCCTTGACGGCGACCACGCCACCGGCGGTCACGGCGCGCTCGCAGGCTCGCAGGGCGAGGTCACTCGTCAGCCCGGTTTCCGGCCCGGCTGGCGCCGGGTACCAGGACAGGGTGGGTCCGCACGCCGGGCAGGCCACCGGCTCGGCATGGAACCGGCGGTTGGCCGGGTCCTCGTACTCGGCCTCGCACGCGGCGCACAGCGGGAACCCGCGCATGGCCGTGCGGTCGCGGTCGTACGGGAGATCGTCGATGATCGTCGCGCGGGGACCGCAGTCCACGCAGTTCGTGAACGGGTACCGGAACCGGCGATCGTGCGGGTCGGCGATCTCCGCCAGGCAGGAGGGGCACGGCGCGACGTCGGGCGGGATCTGCCGGACGGCGCCGCTCGCCCGCCCACTGGTAGCCACGTGAAAGCCCGCGGGCAGGCGTGGTGGAGTCGCGAGATCGGTGACCACGAGCTCGTGGACCCGCGCCAGCGGTGGCACACCGGTCACCAACCCCTCGGCGAGCGCGGTGAGCGCGGCCGGTGGACCCGCTGCGCGGATCACGACGGACCCGCCGGCATTGCGCACGTCCCCGCGGAGTCCGAGATCGGTCGCGAGGCGGTACACGAACGGGCGGAAGCCCACGCCCTGCACGGTGCCGCGTACCTCGATGCGGGCGGCCGCGGCAGTCATGGCAGCCTCCAAGGACGATGCCTGTGTCGTCACACACCAGCTCACTCCTGGACCTCCTTCATGACCAGAGGCGAAGGTCCGGCGACGCAGGGCCTTCGCCCCTGACGTGGTGGCCAGGGGTGGGCGACTCTGGGATGGACGCGGCAGGAGTCCAGCAAGGACGCGGAGGACGAGATGAACGATCAACTTCGGGGTGTGGTCGTCGGGTATGACGGTTCGGAGCCCGCGAAGGAAGCGATCCGGTGGGCGGCCACGGAGGCTGCTCGCCGCACTGTCCCGCTGACGGTCATGTCCGTCCTGGACTATGCGGGGTTGGCCAGCTGGCCCGGCGGAGTCTCTCCCTGGCTCGCCGAGGACGCGCAGCACAGCGTCGCAGAACTCGCCCAGCACGGCGCTCAGCTCGTCGGCACGGTGGCTCCGGGACTCGACGTGCGTGCGGTCTCGCGGATGGGATCCGCGGCCTCGGTTCTGGTCGACGCGTCGCGTCACGCGGACCTGGTGGTGGTGGGTTCGCGCGGTCATGGTTTCGTCGCCGGTGTCCTGCTGGGGTCGGTGGCGTTCACCGTGTCGGCCCATGCGCACTGCCCGGCAGTCGTCGTCCACGGCGAGGGAAGCATCGCGGCGGGCCCGGGGCATCCGGTCGTCGTCGGCGTCGACGGTTCCCTGTCGGCCGCGGCGGCACTGCGGTTCGCGGCCGACGAAGCATCCCGGGCACGGGCACCGCTCACGGTCGTCTGCTCCTGGACGCCGGCCTCGACGAACGCCTGGGCATCGGCGTACGCGTCCAGCTACCCGAACCGCACCCACGACGCCGCCGAACGCCAGCACGCGCAGCGGATCGCCGCGGCTGCCGCGGCATCGGCTCGCGACCTGCGCCCGGAGCTGGAGGTTCGGGTCATGGTCGCCGAGGGGGCACCCGCCAAGTCCCTGCCCACCGTCGCGACGGGCGCGGGCCTGCTCGTCGTCGGGTCCCGCGGGCGCGGCGGGTTCGGCACCCTGCTGCTCGGGTCCGTGAGCCAGGCCGTGATCCACGCCTCGCCATGCCCGGTCGTCGTGACCCGCCCCACCGGCATCCGGCTCGATGCCGAGGACGGCGTCATGGAACCGGCCACCATCGGGGAATGACACCCAGAACCGCCGGCGGTCCTCGCCGGCGCAGGCGAGCACCGAGGCTTTCCCTCCGAGCCTCGGTGCTCCGCGGATCGGTCGGGACATCCGGCGCCCCGGGGCGGGTCGAAGGGCCCATGTCTTCGTGGGAGTGATGCGCGAAGCTGGAGGTACGAGGCGTCACAGCTCGAAGCAAGAGGTGATCAGCGTGAGCGTCAGGAATCGCCGCCCGGTCGTGGTCGGAATCGATGGATCGCCGGAGAGCGAGCGCGCCCTTGTCTACGGCCTGTGGGAGGCGCGACGGCGGCACTCACC
Source organism: Frankia sp. CcMO1 (assembly GCF_977945845.1). Classification (NCBI taxonomy): domain Bacteria; kingdom Bacillati; phylum Actinomycetota; class Actinomycetes; order Frankiales; family Frankiaceae; genus Frankia; species Frankia sp. CcMO1. The sequence goes on along the minus strand of NZ_CDWTMG010000070.1, from coordinate 9,997 downwards.
GCTGCGCCTGGTCCACGGTTACCTCCCGCCGGCGGTGTTCGGGGTGTTCGACGTCGCCTACGACAATCCGGACGCGCGCACCCAGGCCCAGAAACTCGTGGACGCGGCCGTCGAACATGCGAGCGCTACGTCGTCCGACGTGGACGTCGACGGGACGGTGGTGCTCGGGAGCCCGGCCGACATCCTCGTCCGCAGATCCAGGACATCGGTGCTGACCGTGGTGGGGGCCCGCGGGCGCGGCGGCTTCGACGGCCTGCTCGCAGGATCCGTGAGCTCTCGCGTCGCGATGCACGCGAAGGGACCCGTCGTCGTCCTTCGACCCCCGCAGCCGCTCGGCGAGCAGAAGGGCTGGCGGGCGCCCGGAACCGGGCCCGTCCTCGTCGGCGTGGACGGTTCGGCCTCCAGCGACCCGGCCATGGCGTTCGCCTTCGACGAGGCAGCATCGCGTGGCGTGGCCCTGGTCGTCTGCCACGTCTGGGACATCCCCGCCATGCACGATCCCGGACCCCGGGACCAGTGGCCGGACCTCCCGCGCCAAGCGCAGCATGAGGTGGAGCAGATGCTCGCCGGCGCCGTCGCCGGGTGGCGGGAGAAGTACCCGGACGTCGAGGTCCGGGTATGGACCGTTCGCGGCAACAATCCGTTGCGCAGCCTGATCGAGAAGAGTGGTGAGGCAGGTCTGGTCGTCGTCGGGTCCCGTGGGCACGGAGGCTTCACCGGGGTGCTTCTGGGCTCCGTCAGCGACGGTCTGGTGAGACACGCCCGTTCCCCCGTGGCCGTCGTCCACACTCCCGGCGGAGCCTGATCCGCTCAGAGCCCGTTTCCAAGACGGGCTCATTAGGTCGGGTCGGTGAACGATGCCGTCCAGGTGAGCCGTGCCCCGCCTTCCGGCCGGGGGGCCAGCGTGCATGTTCCCCCGAGCCGGTGTGCCCTTGCGGCCATGTTGCGGATGCCTTGACCGCCGGTGGTGGGGGCGGATCCCGGACCCCGGCCGTCGTCCTCGACCGCCAGGGCCAGTGTCGAGGTGCTCGTCTCGACCGCGAGCCGCACCTCGGCGCGGGTGGCACGCGCGTGTCGCGCGACGTTGCTGAGAGCTTCGCGCAGCACGGCGAGCAGTTCCGGAGCGACCGCCCCGGGGACGACGGAGTCGATCGGGCCCTGCATCGTCAGGAGCGGTTCGAAACCGAGCGCCCGCGACGCCTCGGAGACGACGCGGACGATGTCACCCCGCAGGCCCGTGGAGCGGTCCGGAGGTTCCTGGAGGGAGAAGATGGTCTGCCGGATGGCGTGGATCGTCGTGTCGAGGTCGTCGACGTAGGTGGAGAGCTTCGCCGCCACGTGCGGCGAGGGCACCAGGGACGCCATGCCTTGGAGGCCGAGTCCGACGGCGAACAGACGCTGGATCACCAGGTCGTGCAGGTTCTGGGCGATCCTGTCGCGATCCTCCAGGACGGCCAGCCGTTGCCGGTCGGCCGAGGCGCGCAGGAACTCCACTGCCAGGGCGACGTGCCCGGCGAAGGCGTCCACCATGCGGACGTCCCCCTCGGTGAAGGGCGTGGTGCCCTGTGCGCGGACCGCGGCCAGCACCCCCACGAGGCCGGCTCCCGTGACGAGCGGAACGAGCAGCGTGGGGCCGGTGCACCGGACCGGCTCGATGGCCTCGCCGTGCGCCGGTATGAAGGCCTCGGTCCCGGGTGGAAGCCGCAGTGGGCGCTCGTTCCCGAGTACGGCCGAGGCGACCGGTTCCACCGGCAGGTAGGTGGCGCCGTCGAATGCCGGGAGGTCGCCGCCGTGCGCCGCGTTCACCGTGAAGACGTTGTCCTCGCGCCGCAGGAACAGGATCGTCAGGTCCGCGGCGGCGATCTCGGCCGCCTTTGCCACCACGAGATCCGTGGTGGTCGCGGCTTCGGCTCCGGCGAGTAACTGGGCGGTGACCTCTGTGGCGGCGCCGAGCCACTGCTCCCGGCGGTGGGTTTCCTCGAACAGGCGCGAGTTCTCGATCGCGATGCCGACGGCGGCTGCGAGAGCGACGACGACGTCCTCATCGCGTGCGGTGAATTCGCCCTCGCCGCGCTTCTCGGTGAGGTAGAGGTTGCCGAATGCGGCGCCGCGCACTCTGACCGGTACGCCGAGGAATGAGGTCATCGGCGGGTGGTTGGGTGGGAAACCGGCCGAGGACGGATGCTCGGCGAGGTTCGGTAGCCGGATCGGGCTCGGCTCCTCGATGAGGAGGCCGAGGATGCCCTTGCCGCTGGGCAGATCGCCGATTCCCGCCCGGGTGTGAGGGTCGATGCCCACGGTGATGAATTCGACAAGGCCTCCCTCGGGTCCCAGGACGCCCAACGCCGCGTACTGAGCTCCGGCCAGGTCGGCGGCGAGTTCGACGATCCGGCGCAGCGTGTCCGGCAGGCTCAGGTCCGTCGCGACCGAGACGACCGCGTCCAGCAGGCGGTGTAGCCGATCCTCAACATCGAGGATGTCCTCGGCCCGGCCGATCAGCTCCTGCAGCAGCGTGTCGAGTCGCAGCCGACCCAGACCGGACGCGGTCGCCTCGCGCCCCGGACTCCGACCCGCTGAATCAGTCAGGGGTGCCCCTTCCGCTTGGACATGTCTGACGTCCAGGACAGACATTTCTGACCTGATCAAGATAGTAGGTGCCGGCTTCCCGGCGGGACAGGCCCCAAGGGTGGCGGTCTCGCTTCCAACCGGTGAACCGACGGTCCCAGATGCGTTCTCCCGGTGCTCGTGCTACGGGCCGTTCGCCTCTGTTGGCGCTTCTCGAGCAGGGGCAACGTGGGATGCGCGGACTGTGCGCGTTCCCGGCGGACGGAGGCGGCCGGTCATGGAGATCACGCCCGTTCCGCACGGCGCCTGCCGCAACCCTTGCAGACAGGCCCGAAAGGAGGTCGTCATGACCACCGCCACCTTTCCGAACCGCCCGCGCGCCCCGGCACCGGTTTCGCCGCCTTCGCGGCGCCGGCCGTCGATGGCCGGCTACTGGGTGGCCGGCGCCATCGCCGTCGGGGCCGTCGTGGCTGCCTTCCTCGCCTTCTTCGCCGGCCTGGTCTGGCTCCAGCAGACGGTCGAGGACTTCGCTCGCACCCCGGTGCCCGGAACCGTGACCGTGACCGTCGATGAGCCGACGACGCTGGTGATCTACGCCGAGGGGCTCGACACCGAACCGACTGAGAGCGGCTCGATCACCGTGACCGGCCCCAGCGGTGACGCTGTGCCCCTGGTGCCGTACACGGACGAGCTCACCTACGAGACTCCGGAGCGCAGCGCCACCGCGATGGCGTCGTTCCGCGCGCCTAGCTCCGGCACCTACACCGTCACGGCGACGGGCGACATGTCTGGCACCGAGGTCGCGGTGGGTGAGGAACTCCCGGTCCTGACGGTGGTGTTCACACCGTTCGCGCTCGGCCTCCTGGGTCTCGGCATCGCAGTGATCACCGCGGCCGCGACGGCTGCGCGGCGGTCCGCGCCCGCCCGCCCCGACCCCTGGGCGAACCACCGGCCTCGTCGCGCGTCGGGTGCGTGAGCCGGTCCCGCCGATTCGGCACTAGGGCCCTGGCATCAGGGACGTATGGCTCATGCCATCGTCCCGTCATGGTCGTCAGGCTGAGGTCGGAGCGACCGCGCCGCCGGGCCCCGGCGGCGATCGCGAACCCTGCCCCGGTAGCGGGACGGGTAGTCCAAGGAGGTTCACCATGGCCAGTCTCGGTATCGCGATCGTTCGACAGTACGAGCGCGGGGTCGTGTTCCGCCTGGGGCGGGTCCGCGACTGCCGGGACCCGGGGATCCGGTTCATGATCCCGCTGGTGGACCGGATGCGGAAGGTCAGCCTGCGAACGGTGACCATGCCGATCCAGTCGCAGCAGGTCATCACCCAGGACAACGTGTCCATCGGCGTGGCCGCCGTCGCGTACTTCCGACGGGTCGACCCGGTGAAGTCGATCGTGGAGATCGAGGATGTGGCGTCGGCGGTCAACCAGATCGCCCAGACCACGGTCCGGAACGTCGTCGGCCGCTCGATGCTGGATCAGGTGCTCAGCAACACCGAGACCCTGAACGAGTCGATCAAGGAGATCCTCGACCGGACCACGGAGCAGTGGGGTGTCTCGGTGCTCCTGGTCGAGCTGAAGGACATCGAGCTGCCCCAGACGATGCAGCGGGCAATGGCCCGCCAGGCCGAGGCGGAACGGGAAAAGCGCGCGAAGATCATCGCTGCCGAGGGCGAAGCCCTCAGCGCCGGCCGGCTGGCCGAGGCAGCCGACGTCATGGCCCATCACCCAATCGCCCTGCAACTCCGGAACCTCCAGGTGCTGGGGGAGATCGCGGTGGAGAAGAACTCGACCATCGTGTTCCCGGCCCAGTTCCTCGACAGCGCCCGAGCCGCGTCGCGCTTCATCGGCGCCGAGCGGGTCGACCGCGAAACCCAGGAGCCGGTGCTGGAGACGCCAGAGCACGCACCACAGGCCAACGGCGTCGTCGCGGCCGGGCCTTGAGTCGGGGGCCTGACCCGATGTCCAGCGGGTTGGCACCTCCGAACGCCTCATCGGATCAGCGCTGCGGTTTCCCAGGTCCTGAGGGGCCGGCCGCGACATCCGATCCCGCGTCCGGCCCATCGAACCGGCGACGGCTCGCCGTCCGCAGGCGGTAGCTGCCGGGCGTGCCGGGACCTTCGACTCTATGCCGCCGCGGGGAGCCGTCCGTAGCGTCACGTTCGGTACACGGGACCTACTCAGTTCGTGACCGGTACCGGGGGACGGAGAACCGCGTGAGTATTCCGACGAAATCTCGACCAGGAACCTGCCACCGTGCGGTCGTCGCCGGCTCGGCACGGCGCTTCGGGGGGAGTCGTGACGCGACAATGTCGGGGCTGGTGGACTCGGTTCTGCATGACGCGGCCGGGCCCACCGCGGCGCTGGCGACGCTGGCCCTGACGGACGGGGTGCTGGCCGCCTACCCGCACATTCCCTTGCCCGCGGTGCATGTCCGCCGCCTTGACGCCGCACTGCCCGGTCTCCTTGAGACCGTCGGCTCGAGCGACTCCGCGGCACCGGTGGCCCTGTGTGCCGCGCTCTCGGCGCGGGTGTCATTTGCGGTGGTTGTTCCCCTGCGGAAGCTGTCGCGTTCCGACGACGCCCCGCTGGCCGTGGCAGCCCGCCTGACCATGCTGCTGGTGGAGGGCATGTGGATGTCGGAGGCGCATCTGCACGACGTGGCGACGGTGGACGGGATCGAGCCATTCGTGGACCGTTGGCGGTACCACCGGTCGACGCGGCGCCGCGCCATCTGGCTGGTCCGGCTCCTCGGGACAGGCAACGGACAGCTCCCGGAATCGCGTTGACGGACGCCGCCCTTCACCTTCCGTTCATGCGCGGGTTTCCTGGTTTCTCCCTGTCACACCGCCGTGGTGCGGAAGAACTGATTGGCTCTTCCTGATGACTGCCTGAATCGAGAATTCCCCCTGACGATGGCGCAGGACGTAGCGGTAGAACTCCCGGCGTCCTGACGGCCGGCCGGTCTCGTCCAGCCCGATCCAATCGACGTCCAGGCTGACAAGCTCCGCGCTCAGGAGTTCCATACGCGTCAGGATCGGTGTGGCTTCGTGCAGCCCCGCATTGTGGTGCTGCTCGGCGAGACAGCGGAAGGATGTGGTGAGTTCGTCGCGGGTCAACGCGGCGCTGGCGCCGTCGTCGTCCACGAACAGGGCGGGCGGGGCGTAGCAGGAGGCGACAGCTCTCGCATCGCCTGCCGCGAGAGCCTTGCCATACTGCGCAAGGAACGTCTGGACGGCGTCGATGTCGGCGGACATGCTTATCCCTCCTTGGCGAGAATCTCCTTGAGCCGGTCGACGAACCGTAGGGAGTCGACCCGATCTCGCTGCCAGACGTTCCGGCCGAAGATGAGGCCGGTGGCGCCCGCGGCGATGGCTTGCCGGGCCTTGTCGAGCATCGCCTCGTCACCGGCCTTCTCGCCACCGGAGACCAGCAACAGAGTGCGGTTCCCGGACCGGACGACGGCGTCGATGGCCTGTTGGCTGGTGAATTCGGCGTCGTACTGCGCCTTCACGCCCGCGCGCTTCTCAGGGTGCGGAAAGTTGACCTTTACGACGTCGGCACCGAGTTCGCTGGCCGTGCGCGCGGCGTAGTCGACGGCGTAGAAGGAGTCCTTGCCGCCTTTGGCCTCGATCGCGGATCCGCGGGGGTAGGCCCACACGATCAGTGGCATGCCCAGGCGGTGCGCGTCGGCGCGAACCTGCCGGTACTGGGCGAAGTCCTGCCCCTGTGCGGGGGTTCCGACATAGAGGGTGTAGCCGACCGCGTCCGCACCGAGCCGGACGGCGTCCTCGACGGTCGCATGAACCGGAGACAGGGCCTCGCCGTCGGGCGGGATGTCGGTCTTGCCGTTGAGTTTGAGGATCAGCGGTACCTCACCGGCGAAGTCCCAGTAGAACTTCTCCGCAAGGCCGATCTGAATGGCGATGCCGTTGAAGCCGCCCTCGATGGCCAGTTGCAGGATGTATCGAGGGTTGCAGGCGACCGGGTTGGCGAAGAAGTCCCGCGGCCCGTGCTCCAGGCCCTGGTCGTAGGGCAGGAGGATCGCCCTACCGTTCCGCAATCCGTGTTCGTACAGGATCCGGTGCAGCCTGGCCTTCTTGCCGGTGCTCAAGCCCAGCTCGGCGAGTCCAGTCCGGGTCACCGGTCGCTCCGCGGTTCGTTCTGTCATCGCAGACACACCTCCTGGTGTCGCGAAGCCGGAGGCTTCACAGGTGCTCCGGCGCGGGTGCCGGTGTTGGCTATTCAGGGGAGGCGCACTCGCTGGCCGGTCACCTGCCGGACGTCGTCGGCTGCCGCTTCCAGGAGCTGGTGCGCCAAGTCGGACAGCGCGCGGGCGGCGGCGAGTTCGTCTCCGATCTCCGGGACGTCGGCGTCGCCGGAATTGCGTCGGGCGGTGCCGTGACCGATCAGCCGGGTCTCGTCGTTGGTGTGCAGCCGTGCCTCGGCGCGTGTGATGTCCTGGGTTTCATGCTCGTCGATGATGATTCCGACGTTCCAGCGCTTCATGTTCATGTGACCTCCTCGTCCGTGACTCCACTCTCCACCGCGGCGCGGGATTGGTTAAGGGACATAAGTCCCGGTGGCGGCCGGGAAGGGATCCATTTCCGAACCGGCGCGGCCACTGGGGTCGGCCGGCGGTCGGCCGGTGAGCCCACCGCGGCCCGAATGGCCGTGCCCCAGCTGGCCGGGATTGGGAGAGGTCCCAAGGGCCCGAGCGGTGGGGCCCAATGGCCCTGCCCGCTCCAGGCGGCCGGGTGTGTACTGGAGTGGCGGGATCCACGGAACCCGCCGGAGGTGATGACGATGACAACCATGGTGAAGCGAGGCCGTCCGATGTTCGGCGAGCTGCTCGGGTGGCTCGACCGGGAGGTACGGATGCTTTCGGCGGATCCGACCATGACCGTGTACGACGGAATTCGCCTGGAGGACTGCGTGGAGGAGGGGCACTACATCCTGCGGGCAGAACTTCCCGGAGTGGATCCCTCGAAGGATGTCGAGGTGACTGTCGCGGACGGAGTTCTCACTGTCACGGCGCGGCGTCGTCATGAGCGTGTGGAAGGCCAGCGTTCTGAGTTCCGCTACGGCGCCTTCACGCGCAGCGTGACGTTGCCCACCGGCGCCGACGAGAACGCCATCACGGCGTCGTACGCCGACGGCATCCTGCTCGTCCGGGTCGGGTTGACCGGAGGGCAGCGGCCGGTGACCAGGCGGGTCCCCGTCGTGGCGACCACTCCGGCGGCCGAACCGGCCTCCGCGGGCGAGCCGGCCACGTCCGGTACGACCTGAAGCCTGACCCGGCTGGGCCGCACGGTCCCGTCTGCAACCCTTGTGTGACGGCTGCGGGCGGGACCTTTGCGGCTTCGATCTGACACACCACAATCAGCCGACTACACGATTTCACCCGTGCGTCTCGGGGTCCTTGCCTCTATCCGAGGCTCGTATGGCAGGTGCCGGTCGCGCTCACCAACCAGTACGCCGCGATGCCCGGCCTGCACGTCGGATGGAATCTCGTGATCGGATTGGCACTGTACGCCGCCGCGGGTCGGCGAGTGTGGCTGCGCATCCTCGGTCTGGCGATGCCTTTGGCGAGACCCACGGTTCACGGCCGAGGTTCGCCCACGTATTTGGTGTGATTCCGGGTAGCGGAAACGCATAAGCACACCGAAAACGTGGGCGAACCCAGGGCGCCTACGTCGACCTCGCGACGGCGACAGGGCAGGGGGCGCTGCTGATCACGGCACGGCTGACGGATCCGACGACGAGGCTGGCGATGCCGCTGCGTCCTCTGGTGCCGACGACCAGTAGTCCCGCCCCGGTCGCCGCGTCGGACAGAACCTCCGACGGCGCGCCGGGGACCGCACAGTGAATGACGTCGAGGTCCGGATGCAGGTCCGAGGCCAGGCGCACGCCCCCACGGGCAGTCTCCAGAGCGGCCTGCCGCATTGCGTTGTGGAGGTCCAGGTCGCGCCGGTCCGGTGGACCGGAGAGCAACTGCCAGGCGTCGACCAGCGCTGGCTGCCAGGCGGTGACCACCCACAACGGGGCGCCGGCGGCGACGGCCACGTCTGCGGCGAACCGGAGGGCCGCCAGGGATTCGGGAGACCCGTCCTCACCGACCACGACCGGCCTGTCGGGGCCGGGGGGCCGCTCGGCCGCACCCCTGACCACGATTGTCGGGCAGCGTGCGTGGACGGCGACGGCGAAGGCCGTCGACCCCCGCAGGAAGCCGGAGATCTCTCCTCGGCTGCTTGTCCCGACAACGACCATGCTCGCATCACACGACGCATCCACCAGCAGCTTGGCGGCCGGTCCTCGCGCGGTCTCCGACGTGATCAGATGGTTGTCGACCGCCTTGCGGGCACGTTCGACACCGGACTCCGTGATCGCCTCCGCCGCCGCGAACGCACCGCGAACCACCCCGCGCGCGCCCTTGGTGGCGTCCGCCATGAATTCCGGGAGATCGACGGCGTGGACCACGGTCAGTGGGACTTCCCGCGTTGCCGCCTCGGCTGCTGCCCAGTCCAGCGCCGTCTCCGCCGCCGCGGATCCGTCGTACCCGACCACGATCCGCCCTGTGCCCGTAGTCATCGCGGCCTCCTTGGACGAGCTTGGCATCTTCACATGCAAGGCTGACGCGGGAGCCTGGCCCTCACCAGGGCCGAAGGTCCGCCGCAGGGTCCTGATCGCCTACCACGTCTGGCGTGCCGCGCGATCTACAGCCTCGGTACGTTGCCGCCCTGGACGACGAGAGTGCCCTGGACGACGAGAGTGCCCTGGACGAGTGGACCGGGCGGAACGGCAAGGCGGTGCCTCTCGAGGAGCTTCGGCAGTTCGCGGCGTGCCGCATGGCGTGGTCCTTGTCGACGACACCGTCGCGATCTCCTGGCGACGACCGGCCAGGCTCGTGCTCAGTGCGCACGAACGATGGCGACCGGGCACGGAGCGGTTCGGATCACCCCGTGACTGGTGGATCCGGTCATGAGACTGGTCAGCTTGCCGCGGCCCCGCGAGCCGAGCACGAGGAGCCCGGCATCGTGGGCGGCGTCGCCGAGGACCCCCTCCGGCCATCCGGCAAGCGCACGCGACGTGATTTCCATGCGCGGATGCAGACGCTGGGCCAGTCCGGCCGCGTCCCGGGCCGTCGTCTCCGCGGCGTGCCGCAGGGACTCGTCAACCTCGAGGTCGCTGAAGATGTCCTGACGCGCGGCGTGTTCCCACGACCTGAGCACCCCGGGCCGCCACGCGCAGACCACGACGAGGGGCGCGCCGGCGCGGGCGGCGGCGTCCGCGGCGAAGCCGAGCGGGACCCGCGCCCCTGGCAGAGCGTTCACGCCGACGACGACGGGGTGGCGGGGGCCGGGCGGGTGCTCCGCCGTCCCGCGCACGACGACGACTGGGCAATGCGCCCGGGCGGTCACCGTCGCCGTGAC
>NZ_CDWTMG010000069.1:6517-20016 GCF_977945845.1 Frankia sp. CcMO1 | reverse complement strand
ATCACCATCAGATCCACGGCCAGCCCCGGGACGTACTTCCCAAACAGGCCCTAGCGGACAGCACCATCGCCGAGTTCGCGAAGACGATGTCGGCCTCCGGCGCGACGCCGACGAGCCGGAACGGCGGCAGGCCCGCATCCCCGCCCGCGCCACTGCCCGCAGCGATGCCCGCCACGTGCGAGCCGTGGTCGGACTGCGAGCTGGTCCAGATCGCGTTCATCCGGTTGTTCGCGACCACGTCGGCGACGGCGGTCTGGTCCCACCAGACGCCGTACGGGAAGCCGGGCGGCGGCCCCTGGCCGGCCTCGGGCCGGGACACCTGGTCCCAGTAGCCGATCACGCGGCTCTTCGGCGGCATGACCCCAGGTACCGTGAACGTCGGGTGCGTGACCGTGAGCCGGTTGTCGAGGATGCCGACCAGAACGCCCTTGCCGGTCGCGCCGGGCGTCCCGCCGACCGAGTACGGCGGGGCCTGAGCGCGCACGGCGGTGGCCTTGATCTCCGGCATGCTGCGATCGATCAGCAGGTGCGTACGCGCTGAGGCGGCCAGCCACCGCACGCCCGGGACCGCCTCCAGCGCGGCCATGTCGGCGAGCCACACGGTACCGGTAGCCACCTCGCCGTCGTGGTGGCCGAGCTCGAGCCCGGCGGCGGTGAGCGTGGCCGGATCGTCCGCATACGTCACGAAGACGTCGACGCGGCGCTCAGGCTCCCCGTCGTGCCGCCAGCTCTCCAGCTCGCGCAACAGGCCCGCGTCGCAGCGGTCCCCGGCCACCTACAGCTGCCCGGGTGGATCGACAGACACGGTGACCGTCATGTCGTTGACCCCGTCCTCATCGTTTTCGTCGTCCTGGCGGTCGAAGACTGATCGAGTACCAGCACAGCGTACTGTGTGTCCGGGTGCGGCGATCATCTGTTTGTTGCCGATGTAGCTGGCGACGTAGTGAATGGGGGATGTGTCCAGAAAACGGCTCTGGCTCACTTTCGGCGGTGACCGAATGTCAGCCGAGCAGGATGCGGTGGCGGAGGAGGGTGAACTCGGCTCGGCCGTGCATCTGGCGCATGATCCGTCTGGTTTTGGTGTTCACGCCTTCGGTGCCGCCATTGTGGTGGGCCACAGCGAGGGCGGCGTTGACGGCCGCGCGGTCGAGGTCGAGTCCGCATCCCCCGACGGCGGAGCAAAGCCCGGTTCGCCCGGGAGCTGTAGGCCTTGTCCGCCATGACCCGGTCGGGACGGGTCCGGGGACGGCCAGGCCCCGACCGGGGAACACGGATCTTGTCGAGTACGGCCGAGAACTGCGGGCTGTCGCCGCGCTGCCCGGCGGTGACCAGCAACGCCAGCGGACGACGGCCCTGCTCGCAGGCAAGATGAATCTTTGTAGAGAACCCACCGCGGGAACGTCCCAGCCCATGGCCGGCCGGTTCTGTGACTACTCCTCCCGGAGGTTCCCGCCGAAGATCCCCCTTTTGCGTGCACCGGCGGCGTGCTGGTGGGCCCGGGCCACCGTGGAGTCGACGGAAACGTCCCAGGTGATCAGCCCTTGCGCGTCCGCCTGGGCCTGAAGCTGGGTCAGGATCCGTTCCCAGGTGCCGTCCCGCTGCCAGTTCCGAAACAGTCCGTAGGGGGCAGCCGCAGGCTGGCCTTGACCCGCCACAGCAACGCCGCACCGGTGTCCGCCGCCGCACACCAGTCCGTCCAGGAGTAGAAGTTGCGGTCCGCGAGCAACAGCCAGCCCGAGGCCAGCCGCGGGTAGAGGGCCCGGGCCAGGGCCTGCTCGCTGGCGGGCTTCGTCCCACCGGCCGGGCCGAGCGCGGCCAGGACCGGGACGTGTGAGGCACACTCGGACACGGTGACCGGGCGGACCTTCGGCAACACCCCCGGCGCGTCGTCGCGGCCCACCGGCACGCCGAACGCGGAGATGTTCACCTTCGAGGCCGGCACGTCCCATTCCAGCCCGTCGATACTCATCAGCCGCCACCGGGCGAGGAACGCCCCGGCCGTGTCCAGGTCCGCGACCGGCCCGGCGACCTGGCTGAACAGCTCCGCCAGCGGCCGGTCCCCACCGCAGCCCCACCACGTCGAGATCGGTGAGCGTGGCAGCGAGCCGGCGGGCGACCGCCTCGTAGTCGTCGTCCGCGCGAACAACGCGAGCGCCACCACGAAGTAGGCCACGACCTGCGGTGGGATCGTCGCATCGGAGCGCCGGGCACCCGCTCCGGTCGCCTCATCGACCGCATCACGCGGGACGAACGACGTCAGGACCCCCAGGGAGATCCAGTCCGTCAGCTGGCTACCCGCCACCGCCCCCGTGTCCGCCACAGCGCTCGATCATGCCGCCAACCAGACGGAACCACCTGAATCGACACACCACAGCCCACCAAGATCTAAATAGTGGAAGTGGCATTGAGGCAAGCCCCGATACAAACTCGCACACCGTCATCTTGGGACTTTCTGGTTCATGACCGCGCGAGTTCCGACTCCTCCGCACGAGGCATCATGATCCCGGCTAATCAGATGCCAGATCCCAGCGGAGACATCTTGGAGTGCACGCTGGCCGTCGACATCCCTTGCTCGACCAACCTCCCACGACTACCCAACGTAGTCGAGACTTGTCGATGCACCCGGGAATCGAACCAGACGATCAATACCCCGACCTGGACATTCTCTATTCGATCAAGGATCAGATCTCATAGAATTTACCTATTTGCCCAGGTCAGGGCATTGTTGCGCATCGTGGTGGAGACGAGGGGACTCGAACCCCTAACCCCTGCCTTGCAAAGGCAGTGCTCTGCCAATTGAGCTACGCCCCCGAGGGACGCGCTCCGGCCGGGACGGAACCATTCGACGATGACCACCTCGGCGAAGCGCTTCACAAGCGTACGGCATGACGGTCTCCTCGGACGTTGGTCCGGCACGGGAACCACCCGGGAACCATGGGGGGACACCGATGCTCGGGGGGATCCGGTCTTCCGGCGGTCACAGTGCCCGCCTACGACCATCGTGCCCCGCGGAAGCCCTGTGGATAACCGGCCCGTCGGCCAGGACCGGCGCAGGGTCGGATCGATGAAGGCCAGCCGCTCCCGCACCTTGACCGCGAGATCCCGGAAGTCGGAGTAGCACCGCCGCACCGCGCTCTGCGTACCGCCGAGCGCGCCGTCTCCGGCCCGCAGTTCGAACATCGGCTTACGGGCGTCGTGCGCCAGCGGGATCAGGTTCGCGTAGTGCCCCAGAGTGGCGATCTCGAAGGAACGGTCGTGCGGTCCGGGGTTCCCGCTGGTGAGCACCGAGGTCGCGAACACCTCGGGAATCCGGTCGAGCCACCGGTCGTGCGCCTTTGCCGGCCGGTCGGTCCGCGTCGGCGGCTGCATCACGATGTACCCGATCGGCATCATCAGCCCGCGCGGAGCCGAGATGCGCTCGGGAATCTTCGGCAGCACCGTGCCCTGCCAGGTGGAACGCCACTCCCGCAGCGTGGGGCCGAGGTTGCGCAGCCCCCGCAGCGAGAACAGGTCCGCTGCCAGTGGCATGAGCACGGTGTCGGCGGACAGCAGCGCGGCCCGGTTGATGGCCCCCAGATTGGGCCCCACGTCGATGAGCACGATCTCGGCGCCAACCAAGCGGGCACCATGGTCGATGACCCGGTGCAACGCCGTCGTCGTACGCAGCGCCGCGATGTCCTTGCCGAGGAAGCTGTTCGGCCAGGCGGCCGACAGCCGGTCCTCGAAGACGCTCAGCTCGACGTCACCGGGCAGCAGCCACAGGCCGTCCTCGATCGTCACCGGATCGAAGAGCGCGACGTCCCCGACCCCCTCCATGATCGGCCCGATCGCCGTCGCCATCGTCCCCGTACCGGGGACAATCCGAACCGGGCGCACGTCGAGGTCGATGATGGGCTTCGGCGCGGACGACGCGGTGACCTCCGGCTCCTCCCACAGCTGGGTCAGCTCGTCCTCGTCGAGGAACTGGGCGGTCAGGTTCGCCTGCGGATCGAGATCGACCGCGAGCACCCGGTGACCCATGCGCTGCAGCATGTGCGCCAGGTGGTAGGCGAGGGTCGTCTTACCGACGCCGCCCTTGTTGTTGAACAAGGGCGGCGTGATCATGAAAAGCTCCGGCCACGATCCCCATGTCGCCCGCGCGCCGCCTCACCCCAGTTGTCCCTGTTGTCCAACACGGCAGACATTGTCGCGCTAGCCGGAAACCTCAGAAGAAGCCCGCCCCGTCGCGGGTCCCGCCAGCCCGGTCCGGGACGCCGAGCAGCCGGCCGGTCAGTCCGAGAAAGCGCCGGTCATTCCCAGGGGGCGAGGGTGGGCCAGTCCGGCCGGCCCGGGTCCCGGCCGGCGAGCCAGCGCAGCGTCGGCCTGGTGGGCGTATCGACGACCACACGCCGCTGCCCGCGACCGACGGCGGTCGACGGCCGGTCCCCCGGCGCCAGCACGACGGTGATCTCCGGGGGTACTCGGGCCGGCAGCCCGCGCAGGGTCCACTCCCATTCGGTCTGGACGTAGGCCGGGCTCAGGTCCGCCCAGCCGGGACCGCCGAGATCGGCAAGATCGAGGTCGACGAGGTGTATCTCGGTCTCCCGCCAGCGGAGGAAGACCAGATCAGCAAGGGTCGTCAGGCCATAGGTGGCGGTGTGCCCGAGACCCGTGCGCCAGACGTCGACCTGCACGCCGTCCCAGGCCCGCTCCAGCCGGGTCACCGCGGCCACCAGGTCGTCGCGGACCTGGGCGGCGGGCAGATCGCAACCGGCGGCGATGCCGTCCTCCCGCTGCTGCGCGCCCCCCGGGTACTGGGCCCGGATCCCACCGGCCCGGGCGGCTTCGACCATGCCGGTGTGACTGTCCGCGTTGCGGGCCAGGTGGGTGAGCAGGTGACCGACCGCCCAGCCCGGCAGGCCCGACGGACGGCGCACGACGATGTCGTCCAGCCGGCCGGCCACCTCCAGTAGACGCCGATGGGCCGCTGCACATCCGGCGAGCCGATCGTGCGGAACCACCGAGGGGAGGTAGGAGGGACCGGACGGCGGCGACGTGTCGATGCTCGACTCCTGAGCGATGCTCACACCCGCCCCGGAGTCGGCATCAACTCCCGCGCCGGGGACGATGGCGTCGGACGGTCGGGGCGAGGTCGGGGTGGTCATGGTTCTACGGTGCCCCCCGACGCCACCACACGCCACCACACGCCACCACACGCCAGGTCAAGCCTCCTACCAGCGTCTTTACCCGCAGATTCCTTATAGTCGGCACACGTTGCGCTCGAGATCCGGGCCGCGTCCGACGCTCCCTCGATGGCCGACGTAACGCGGTGGAAACAGCTCCGAGCGAAAATACCCAGAGGAAGATACGGAAAGCATGCACACGGATACCCGGCGGAAGGATGAGCGGATGTTCACAACTCCTCGCTTCCTGCAGGGCATTGTCCCCTTCGAGGGCAAAGGTCTGGATGTTCCGATTTCGCTTGGCTCGTCGTTCAGCTACGTCGTCCCAGCCGGCATCACCGCCCAGCCGCTCTACTTCCGGGGCGGCAACTCGACGGACGAACTGATCTGCCCGATCCTCCTGCGGAACGGGGTTCCCATGCGCTTCTTCCCGATCGGAGCGCGGGGTTCAATCCACGTGCCGCTGCGCGTCGTCGAGGATCTGGTGTCGGAGACGCACATCGAGCTGCACCTCGCCGCCCCGGCCGGACTGGTCGGCACCCTGATCGCCGACGTGGGCCTAGTCGAGCTCTGAGGCTGAGGCCCTGAGCTGGAAGCTTCGGCGGGCTGACCCCCCGGGCCGGGCTGGCATCCCGGCCTTGCCGTGGACCTCAGCGCCCGCCGGCCGGGGCGCCCGCCGCGGAGGTCGCCTCCCGCCAGAGGTCGATCTCCTCCTTGCCCCTGCTGCGGCGCCGGACGGCGGTCAGCGCGGCTCCGGCGCTCGCCAGTAGAGCCAGCACGGTCACCTTGCGAACCATCTCGTCTCCTTCGTAGGCCACCTTCACCCAACGGTATCCCGCCCGCCGGCACCGTGGCCGGACCGGGTCGCATCGCCCTGATCAACGTCACCGCAGGCTGATCAACGCCGCAGCAGGCCGCGCAGCCGGGATCGGGCCGGCCAGGACGGCGGGGGTCCCGACACCGCATAGGCCGGGAACACCCGCTCGGCCACGTCGACCAGCATCGCCACGTCGATGGGCCGAAGCACGACCCCGGCGGAGAGCACGTAGTCGGCCACCCCGGTGGCAGGCAGCAACAGCACGCCCTCGACGAGGGCCAGGCCGGCGGGAAGATCCGCGCGGGCGAAGGCCACGACCGGCTGGACCTCCAACTGCCAGCCCGCCGGCAGTTCCGCGAGGAGCTGCGCGGTGGCCTCCTCGCCCATCCACGCGACCAGCCCCAGCATCGCCCGCAACGGAACCTTGCCGGCCCAGACCCCGGCGGCGTTCTGGCGGATCGGTCCCGGATGGGCGTCGGTCTCGATCACCCAGGCCCCGGACGGCCCGATGACGAGATGGTCGATATTGCCGGCCGAGTCGGCCAGCGCGCGGTCGTGCAGGACGGTGTAGCCGGCCCGGACCAAACGGTCCAACGCCCGTGCGGTGCTGCGTTCGGCCTCCGCGTCCTCGCGCCAGGCCTCGATCTCCGGCGGGGACCGGAGAAACCGGGTCGCCGCGACGAGGACCACCACGACGGCCGAGATGATCGCGAGCTGCACGGCCACGCGCGCGGGCAGCCCGACCAGGAGGCTGACCACGGCGACGACGAGGGCGACGGCACCCGCTGTCGCCCCGGCGACGGCCATCGCCCGCCGTTTATGATCACCGCGCTCGGCGACGTACAGCTGCTTGCGCCGCAGGTACTCGGCCATGGCCGAACGTCCCGCTGACTGCCGATCGGACACGTCCGCGGTCACCACCTCCCGGCGCCGTCACGACGCCGTTGCGCTCGGCGTTGTCTCCGGGTCCGGAACCGGCTCCGCCGTCAGTCAATCACGGCGTGCTACTGACTCCCGGTCCGTCCCGGTCACCATTCCATCGAATACACAACAGCGACAGGGTCAAGGGGGTGGAATATGCGAGGGAGAAGCACGTTGAAAACACATCTATACCACCCATCGGCGAGCTGGGCGAGGCGACACCGAGTACGGCGGCTGGGTAGGGGGCCGGCAGCGCCGGGGAGAACCCACCAGAGGCCACCGCCGGGCGCGGTGTCGAACAGTTGCAGTGCCGGAGAGGAGCCACAGGATGCCACGCCACGTGACACCCGAGGGGATCCGGAATGACGAGCCGCAACCACCACACCCTCACTCACAGCCACAGCGGCGGGCGATCGACACCGACCAGGTACGGGCCTTCGCGGCCGGCTGCGTCACGCCGGTCCACGGGACAGGCGATGAGGCGGCCCGCGGGAACGCCCGCAAGGACACCTGGGGGGACGGCCATAGGGATACCCGGGGGAACGGTGGCCCGACGGTACCGGGAGGATGCGTCGGCATCGAGACGGAGTGGCTGGTCGTCGACACGCAGGCGGTCCACTGCCTGATCCCGCCGGCCCGCACGCTGGCGTCCCTCGCCCGGATTCCCGGGACCACCCCGGGCCCCGGCGGGCCGGTCCTGCCCGGGGGCAGCCGCATCACCTTCGAGCCCGGCGGCCAGCTGGAGCTGTCCGGGCCGCCGGCCGAGCTCACCGCGGCTGTGCGGGCGACCTCCGCCGATCTGAACCTGGTCCGCTCCGCCCTGGCGGTGGACGGCCTGGCCCTCGTCGGCATGGGGGTCGATCCCCTGCGCGTCGGGATGCGGCAGACCACCGCGTCCCGGTACGCGGCGATGGAGGAGCATTTCCGGACCGGGGGCGGGGCGTCCGGCACGGTGATGATGTGCTCGACCGCCTCCGTCCAGGTCAACCTGGACCTCGGCGGCTCGCCTGCCGAGGCGGCGCGGCGGTTCCAACTCGTCCACGCTCTCGGCCCGGTCCTCACCGCCCTGTTCGCCGCCTCACCCGCGTACGCCGGCCGCCGGACCGGATGGCGGTCGACCCGCCAGGCGGTGTGGGACGGCATCGACGCGAGCCGGACCCGGCCCGTCGCGGCCGCTCTCACGGCCCCGGGGTCCAGCGACACCGAGCCCGATCTCGTCGACCTGTGGGCGCGGTACCTGCTCGACGCCAAGCTGATGATGGTCGGGAATCCCGCCGGGGCCGGCGACCCCAAAAACGATCATCATTTCGTCGCGGTCCGGGACGGCTCGACCTTCGGGGACTGGCTCGCCGGCCGCGGCCCGGTCACCCGTCCCCCGACCCGCGACGACCTCTCTTACCACGCGACCACGGTGTTCCCGCCGGTCCGACCGCGTGGCTGGTGGGAGCTGCGCTACCTCGACGCGCAACCAGGTGACGGCTGGCAGGCCGCCGTCGCGATGCCGACGGTACTGCTTGACGACCCGGTCGCCGCGGACGGAGCGTTCGAGGCGTGCCTGGCCGTCGCGCATCGCTGGCCGGCCGCGGCGATGCTCGGCATGGCCGACGAACCCCTGCGACGCGCGGCGGTGCGCTGCGTCGACCTGGCCGTGAGCGCCCTGCGCCGCGGCGGCGCGACCGATCTCGCCGAGACGGTCGAGTCGTTCGCCGGGCGCTACCTCGACCGCGGCCGATGTCCGGCCGACGAACTGACCGAACGACTTCTCGCGATCGGCCCGGCCGGTCTGCTGCGTGAGGAGGCCCACCGGTGCGTCTCACTCGTCTGACCCAGTCCCCGGCGTCCCCGGCCGACCCAGCCGACCGGGAGACCGCCGCCGCCCAGGAGGCGATGCCGACCCAGGAGGCTATGCCGATCACCGCCGACACCGTCGCCGACGCCCTCCGGGTCGCGCGCCGGCGTTCACTCACGTACACCGACATCGCCGCGGAGGATCTCCTCCGCCAGCACTCGCCGCTGATGTCCCCGCTGGTCTGGGACCTCGCTCACGTCGGCAACTACGAGGATCTCTGGCTGGTGCGCGCGCTGGCCGGCGGCGCCGGGACGCGGCCGGGGCTCGACGACATCTACGACGCGTTCCGGCACAGCCGCGCGAGCCGCAGCCGACTGGCCCTGCTCGGCCCCGCCGAGACCAGGGCGTACCTGCACGAGGTCCGCGGCCGCACCCTCGACCTCCTCGACCGGTTCGGACCCGACCGGTTCGGACCGGTGGCCGGCGCCACCGCGGAAACCGCTGCCGTACCGGAGCGGGAACGGCTGCTCGCCGACGGCTTCGTCTACGGCATGGTCGTGCAGCACGAGCACATGCACGACGAGACGATGCTCGCCACGCACCAGCTCCGCCAGGGACCGCCGGTACTCGCTCCCGGCGCGGCGCCACCGCCCGGCCGCCGGGTGCCGCGGCCGGAGGTCCTCGTGCCGGCCGGCGAGTTCACCCTCGGTACCAGCACCCATCCCTGGGCCTTCGACAACGAGGGTCCCGCCCACCGCGTCCACCTCCCCGCGTTCTGGATCGACACCATCCCCGTCTCCAACCGGGCGCAGATCGCCTTCATCGACGCCGACGGCTACGACGACGAGCGGCTCTGGTCGACGGCGGGATGGGAATGGCGCCAGACGGAGGGCCTGAGCGCGCCCGCGTTCTGGTGGCGCGAGGGCGGCACCTGGCTGCGCCGCCGGTTCGGCCGGGTCGAGCCGGTTCCCCTCGATGAGCCGGTCCAGCACGTGTGCTGGTACGAGGCCGAGGCGCATGCCCGCTGGGCCGGCAAGCGGCTGCCGACCGAGGCCGAGTGGGAGAAGGCCGCCGCCTACGACCCGGTCACCGGACGTTCACGGCGGTATCCGTGGGGGGACACCGATCCGACTCCGGAGCGTGCCAACCTGGGCAACCGGACGAGCGGCCCGGCCCCGCTGGGGGCCTATCCCGCGGGCGCGAGTCCCTGCGGAGCCGAACAGATGATCGGGGACGTCTGGGAATGGACGGCGAGCGGGTTCACGCCGTACCCGGGCTTCGCGTCTTATCCCTACCGGGAGTACAGCGAGGTCTTCTTTCCGAAGGCCGGGCGGGAGCCGTCCTTCCGCGTCCTGCGCGGGGGCAGCTGGGCGACGGACGCCGTCGCCGTCCGCGCCACGTTCCGGAACTGGGACTACCCGATCCGCCGGCAGATCTTCGCCGGATTCCGGCTGGCCCGCGACGCCGGGTGACGAGCGAGCACGTGTGCGAAGGAGACCTCGGTGTGTCGGCACCTCGCCTGGATCGGAACGCCACGGACCCTGGCGGGGCTGACCCTGGAGCGTCCGTACAGCCTGCTGCGCCAGTCGTGGTCGCCGAGGCGGATGCGCCACGGCACGGTGAACGCCGACGGGTTCGGAGTCGGCTGGTACGCCCCGGCGCTGCGGGCGGCGCCGGCCCGGTTCCGCCGGGCCGTGCCGATGTGGACAGACGCCTCGTACGCCTCGATCGCCGGCGCGGTCGCCTCCGGCTGCGTGCTGGCGGCCGTGCGTAGCGCCACCGTCGGCATGCCGGTCGAAGAGAGCGCGACGGCTCCCTTCACCGACGGCCACCGGCTGCTCAGCCACAACGGCCGGGTCGACCCGGTGGCCGTCCGGCGGATGCTGCGCGACCGGCCCGACGCTCCGGTCCCGGACTCGACGTGCGACTCCGCGCTGCTCGCCGCGCTGGTGTGGGAGCGCGCCGAGAAGCGTCCACTCGCCGAGGCGGTCGCCGAGGTCGTGCTGTCGCTGGACGCGGCGGGTCCGGGCGAGCGGGCCCGGCTGAACCTGCTGGTGGTGGATGGAACCCAGATCGTGGCGACCGCCTGGCGGGACAGCCTGTCATACCGGATGGAGAAAGATGGAGTCCTGGTCGCAAGCGAACCAGACGATGACGAACCGGGCTGGGTGGACGTTCCGGACCATCACCTCCTGGTAGCCGACACACACCAAGTCACTCTTCGTAACATGATCTCCTAGATCGGTTACCGTGGGTTGCACCACGTTGATGGAGGGCACATCCATGACACCAAGGACTCCGACAACCGCCCGGGCGGATGATGCCGTCCCTGAGGGGACGGGCGCGAACGGCACGGCGGAGATCCCATTCCCGGGCCTCTCCGTCGACCGCCACCTGCACGAGTCGGATCGTACCGTCACGCTGGCCCGCGACGTCCTCGCCGGCCTCACCGCGAGCCCCCGCGAGCTGCCGCCGAAGTGGTTCTACGACACCACCGGCGGCATGCTGTTCGACAAGATCACCCAGTTGGCGGAGTACTACCCGACCCGGCGGGAACGGGCCATCCTGGTCAGTTACGCCGACGAGATCGCGACGGCCTGTCCGGCCGACACCCTCATCGAGCTGGGATCGGGAACCTCCGACAAGACCAGGCTGCTGCTCGACGCGCTGCGGGCGGCCGGCAACCTCCGCCGCTTCATCCCCTTCGATGTCGACGAGGCAGCCCTGGTGCGGGCGGGTCGCGGGATCCTCACCACCTACCCGGGGCTCTCCGTGGCGGCCGTGGTCGGGGACTTCGAACGGCATCTGCACCAGCTGCCCCGAGGTGGCCACCGGCTGCTCGCCTTCCTCGGCGGCACGGTTGGCAATCTGCGCCCCGCGCAGCGGCAGAACCTCCTCCGTACGCTGCGCGGGCAGGCCGAGAGCTCCGACGCCCTGTTGCTGGGAACGGACCTCGTCAAGGACGTCGACCGCCTCGTCGCCGCGTACGACGACGGTGCCGGGGTCACCGCCGCCTTCAACCGCAATGTGCTGACGGTGATCAACCGGGAGCTCGGGGGCGACTTCGACATCCGCGGATTCGCGCACGTGGCGATCTGGAACGCCGAGAACTCCTGGATCGAGATGCGGCTACGTTCCGTTCGGGAGCAGCGCGTCTCAATCGCGGCCCTCGCCGTCACGGCCGGCTTCCAGCCGGGCGAGGAGATCCTCACCGAGATCAGCGCCAAGTTCACCCTGGACGGCATCGCCTCGGAGCTTGCGCTGGCGGGCTGGGCGGTGGCGCGGCAGTGGACGGATCCCGACGGGGATTTCGCCGTAACGCTCGCGACGCCGTCGTCCGCCCCCGCCGCCGTCCCGGTCTGAACCCGTCCCGGTCCGAGCCGGGCCCGCTCGGACGCCTCGTCAGCCGCCGAGCAGACCGACGTCGCGCGCGGCACCGGTGGAGGCCGAGGTCGCCATCGCCGCATAGGCCCGCAGCGCCATGGACACCGGCCGTTCCCGCCCCGTGGGACGGTAGCCGCCGGCCGCGTCCAGCGCCGCGCGTCGGCTCGCCAATTCCTCGTCGGAGACCACGAGCTCCAGCCGGCGGGCCGGGATGTCGATCTCGATGATGTCCCCGTCGCGGACCAGGGCGATCGTCCCGCCGTGGGCCGCCTCCGGGGAGACGTGACCGATCGACAGTCCGGAGCTCCCGCCGGAGAACCGGCCGTCGGTGATCAGAGCGCACTTCGGGCCGAGACCGCGACCCTTGAGGAACGCGGTGGGGTAGAGCATCTCCTGCATCCCCGGGCCACCGCGGGGGCCCTCGTAGCGGACGATGATCACATCCCCGGCCTTGACCCGCCCGGTGAGGATGGCGTCGACCGCCTCCTCCTGGCTCTCGACCACGAGCGCCGGGCCGCGGAAGGCCCACTGGCTCTCGTCCACGCCGGCCGTCTTCACGACGGCGCCCTCGATGGCCAGGTTGCCGAACAGCACCGCGAGCCCACCCTCGGCGGAGTAGGCGTGCTCGACCGAACGGATGCAGCCGTCTCTGGCGTCGGTGTCGAGGGTGTCCCACCGATTGGTGGAGCTGAACGGCTCGATCGTGCGCACGCCACCCGGCGCCGCGTGGAACAGCTCGATCGCGCCCGGCGAGGGGCTCGGGCCGCGGACGTCCCAGCGGTCGAGGAACTCGCGCAGGCTCGCCGAGTGCACCGTATGCGGGTCCGGGTCGAGCAGCCCGGCCCGGTCGAGCTCGCCGAGGACCGCGGGGATGCCGCCCGCCCGGTGGACGTCCTCCAGGTAGTAACGGGTGGAGCTCGGCGCCACCTTGCACAGGCAGGGGACGGTGCGGGAGATCCGGTCGATGTCGGCGAGGGTGATGTCGACGCCGGCCTCGACGGCGGCAGCCAGCAGATGCAGCACGGTGTTCGTCGAGCCGCCCATTGCCACGTCGACCGCGAAGGCGTTGCGGAAGGCGGCGGCGGTCGCGATCGACCGGGGCAGGACCGCCTCGTCGTCCTTCTCGTAGTAGCGCCGCGCCAGGTCGACCACGAGACGCCCGGCCTCGACGAACAGCTCACGGCGGGCGGCGGCGGTGGCCAGGGTCGACCCGTTGCCGGGCAGGGACAGCCCGATCGCCTCGGTCAGGCAGTTCATCGAGTTCGCCGTGAACATGCCGGAGCAGGATCCGCACGTCGGGCAGGCCGAACGCTCGATCATCGACAGGTCGCCGTCCGAGATGTCCGGGTTGACCGCCGCCGACATCGCGGTGATGAGGTCCAGCCTGGACCGGGCCGTGCCGCCGGAGATGACCGCATTGCCCGAC
>NZ_CDWTMG010000069.1:0-6111 GCF_977945845.1 Frankia sp. CcMO1 | reverse complement strand
AGGGCGTCGGCGCAGTGGGCGTTCACCATGTACTCGACGCTGTCGGCGATGAGCTCGCGGGACGGCAGCGAGTAGAGCATCCCGCCGTGCCCCATCGCGATGCCGTCGTCCACGGCGATGGTGTTGAACTCGCGCGCCACCCCACCGACCTCGGCCACCGCCCCGGCCACCAGCGAGCCAAGGTCACGCAGGTGCACATGCCCCGGAACGAACTCGGTGAAGCTGTTGGCCACGGCGACGATCGGCTTGCCGAAGTCATCGTCGGTCATCCCGGTCGCGCGCCACAGGGCGCGGGCGCCGGCCATGTTCCGGCCGTGGGTGGTGGTACGGGAGCGCAGGGCGGGCATCTCGACCTCGAAGATCAATTCAACGGCGCTGCTGGCGGGGACCGCCGGCACTGGCAGACGATGACACGACGGTACGCCACCGCACGGACGGGTCCGGTCAGCCAGGTCGCGGGGCCCGGCCAGCCGGGCGGCGAACGGCGAGCGACGGGATCAGGGGCCAAGGACCAGGGATGAGACCCGGAATCAAGGACCCGGAATCAGGAATCAGGGCCCGCTTCGGCGGGGGGCGGGGACGGGGGCGCGTCGGGTGGTAGGTCCCCCAGTCTGGGCCCGCTGGGCGGAACGGCCCAGGGGTAGCCGGCGATCCGCCGACCGGCCCCGCGGCTGCTGTCCGGCGCCGGTGGACGACCCGCGGGCCCCGGCTGGTACCCCGACCGATGCCCCGACTGGCTGGGGCGACCGGGATCACCCGCCCCGCCTGCCGGGTCGTCTCCTCCCCCGCCCGGGCCGGGCTGATCCGGCCGCGTAGGCGAATATCCGGCGGCCTCGGGATACCCGGACGGACCTCGCGCGACCGGCCCGGCCTGCGGCCTGGGGGGGTACGGGTGGCCGGGCTGATGCGGATAACCCGACGGCACCGGTGGACCGGGATAACCCGGCTGCCCCGGCTGGACCGGGCCGTCACAGCGCATGCTCGCCACCTGCCGCGTGCCCAGTGGCCGGTGCCGGCGCCACTGCCGCCGGACAGCCCAGACGAGGGCCAGGGATGCGACGACGCCGGCCGCCGGCGCGACGTCGTGGCCGGCGTCCAGCACCAGCAGGTAGAGGGCCATCAGCCCGCTGAAGACGTAGCCGGTGACGAAGAACGCGAAGGGCCGCAGGTTCAGCCGGCTCACCACGTCCGTGTTCCGAAGCAGGATCGCCGGTACCAGCCAGATGAGGAAACCGAAGAAGAGCGCCGTGAGCGGCGCGAAAAACAGGTACCCGAAGAACGCTGTCATGATCAGAAGCCCGGCGGTCGTCGAGGGTCAGGCCGGGTCGGGACCGGCGGGGACGTCCGCACTGTGCGCCACCGTCGGGGTGCCGTCGAAGTACGGGCCGAGGGCGGCGCGCCAGCGGGCAAACCGCTCCGACTCCCGGAAGTTCGTCAGATGGGCGTCCAGGCTGTCCCACTCGACGAGCAGCACGAAACTCGACGGTGACTCGACCCCGCGGGTCATCCGCGCGAAACGACAGCCCGGCGTGCCGACGAGCTCCGCACGCACCCCGTGATACGCGGCGACGAAATCGTCTTCGCTGCCCGGTTTGATGTCGAACCGGGCGACTTCGAGGACCGCTCCGGCGGGCTGCCCGCCGTCCCGCCCCTCACTCGCCATGGATGATCCTGAAACTCATACCGCCCAGTCTGGCACCATCGGAAGATCGCGGTCCGCCAACATGGACCATGACCACGCCAAACACACCCGGGCGCCCACCCGGCCCGCCGCCGGGCCGCTGGCGCTCTCCACCCGTGGGCCTCGTCCCGCCCCCGGGCCGAGAATTCAGTTCGCCATGTCGACGAACCGTGAGTAATGGCCCTGGAAGGCGACGGTGACGGTGCCGGTCGGCCCGTTGCGGTGCTTGGCGATGATGAGGTCCGCCTCGCCGGCGCGCGCCGACTCCTTCTCGACCGTGTCCTCCCGGTACAGCAGGATCACTGCGTCGGCGTCCTGCTCCAGGCTTCCGGACTCGCGCAGGTCGGAGACCTGGGGACGCTTGTCGGCCCGCTGCTCGGAGGCGCGGTTGAGCTGGGAGATGGCGACCACCGGAACGTCGAGCTCCTTGGCGAGCAGCTTCAGCGACCGCGAGATCTCGCTGACCTCCTGCTGACGGTTCTCCACCTTCTTGGGCGACGACATCAGCTGCAGGTAGTCGAGGATCACCAGGCGCAGCTCGTTGCGCTGCTTCAACCGCCGGGCCTTCGCCC
Organism: Frankia sp. CcMO1; assembly: GCF_977945845.1. Classification (NCBI taxonomy): domain Bacteria; kingdom Bacillati; phylum Actinomycetota; class Actinomycetes; order Frankiales; family Frankiaceae; genus Frankia; species Frankia sp. CcMO1. The sequence goes on along the minus strand of NZ_CDWTMG010000069.1, from coordinate 3,858 downwards.
GGACCTCCATCATCGTCAGGTGCGGGCTGTCGTCGATGAACAGCGGGGCCTCCGCGACCTCGCCCATCCGGCGGGCCAGGCGACCCCAGTCGTCATCGGTGAGCCGGCCCGTGCGGATGTTCTGCAGGGACACCCGCGCCTCGGCGGACAACAGCCGCATGGTGATCTCCATGCGGCTCATCTCCAGCGAGAAGATGACCGACGCCATCCCGTTCTTGATCGACGCCGCCCGGGCGAAGTCCAGGCCGAGGGTCGACTTGCCCACGGCCGGCCTGGCCGCGACGATCCACAGCTGGCCGCCGTGCAGGCCGTTGGTCAGCTCGTCGAGGTCGACGAAACCGGTGGGCACCCCGGTCAGCGAACCGTCATGCCCCTGGATGGACTCGATCTCCTCCAGCGCCGGGTTGAGCAGCTCCCCCAGCGGCAGGTAGTCCTCGTTCGTCCGGCGCTCGGTCACCTCGTATACGGCCGCCTGGGCGCGGTCGACGACGTCGCTGACGTCCGGAGCCGCGCCGTAGGCGAGCTGCACGATGCGGGTGCCGGCCTCCGCGAGGCGGCGCAGGACCGCCTTCTCCGCGACGATACGGGCGTAGTACCCGGCGTTGGCCGCGGTGGGCACGCTCGAGATGAGGGTGTGCATGTAGGCCGGACCGCCCACCCGCTCGAGCAGATCGCGGCGGCCGAGCTCGGCGGCGACGCTGATGACGTCCGCAGGCTCCCCCCGGCCGTAGAGATCGCCGATGACCTCGTACACGAGGCCGTGCGCGGGACGGTAGAAGTCACCCGTCTGCAGGACCTCGACGACGTCGGCGATGGCGTCTTTCGACAGCAGCATGCCGCCGAGCACGCTCTGCTCGGCGGGCAGGTCGTGCGGAGGAGTCCGGTCGAACTCCGTACTCCCACCGGAACCACGCGAGATCTCGGTGACGCTCACGACGCACCCTCCCGGGATTCCCGTAGACCCGTATTCGAACGTATGTTCGTACTGATCGGAATCGCTGTCAACGGACCGCTCCGCCCCCGGTCAGCCGGGAGCTCCCAGCAGGGACCGGGCGGGCGGCCTCCGGTGAGCCTCTCGCCGGGCGCCGCCCGCGTCACCGAAGGAGACCTGGCCCGATCAGGCTAGAAGTACCTTCCTCAGTCTGGAGGGTCCGACCTTACGGACCGGCGGGCACCCCCAGCAAAAAGTTATCCACAGGCCCTTGTGGAAAAGCTGTGGGCAACCGGCCGGAACCTGGGGAGGACATCGGGACGGAAACCGGAAACCTGTGGACACCCGAGACCACAGCCTCGACGAAACCCAGCTGGCAGGCGCCCGCATCGCGAGTGCCCTGTGGATAAGAAAAAGTTTCGGATCTGCTCGTCGCCCCTTGCCCCACGCACAACGAACTCCCCTGGCCGGCCGCCTGAGACGGTCGGCCAGGGGAGCCGGTACAGCGAGCGCGGCGGTACAGCGGGAGAAACGGCGGACGCCGCCGTCAGAACCGCCCGGCCTCGGGCCCATCCGGCCGCGATCAGGCCCGCCCGGCCCTGGTCAGGCCTGCGTGACCTGGAGCTTCACGGTCGCGGTCACCTCGGGGTGCAGATGCACGGCGACGGTGTAGGCGCCCAGGGACTTGATCGGCGTGGTGAGCTCGACGCGGCGCCGGTCGAGCTCGGGGCCACCCGCGGCGGTCACCGCCTCCACCACGTCGGCCGCCGTTACGGAACCGAACAGGCGGCCTTCCTTGCCCGCCCGGCTGGTCAGCTCGACCTTGAGGCCACCGAGCTGACCGGCGATCTCCTGAGCGTGCCCGAGATCGCGGACCGCGCGGGCCGACCGGGCCCGCTTGATCTGCTCGACCTGACGCTCCGCGCCCTTGGTTGCGAGGATCGCGTACCGGCGGGGCACGAGGTAGTTGCGCCCGTACCCGTTCGCGACCTCCACGATGTCACCCGGGCTGCCGAGACCGGGGACCTCCTGGGTCAGGATGAGCTTCATCGCCACCCCCTACCGGGCCGAGGCGGTGTAGGGCAGCAGCGCCATCTCGCGGCTGTTCTTCACCGCCGTCGCCACGTCGCGCTGGTGCTGGCTGCAGTTACCGCTCACCCGACGGGCCCGGATCTTGCCCCGGTCGGAGATGTACTTGCGCAGCAGCGAAGTGTCCTTGAAATCGATGTAGTCGACCTTGTCCTTGCAGAAAACGCAAACCTTCTTCTTGGGCTTGCGCACGGCCGCCTTGGCCATGGGTGTGCTGCTACCTCGTTGTGTCGTTCGCGAGGACGACGACCGGCCGCTCAAAACGGTGGCTCGTCGGAGTAGCCGCCGGCCGGTTGCGACCAGGGGTCATCGATGGGTGCTCCACCACCACTACCGCCGCCGTAGCTGCCGGCCGGAGCGCCCGCGGGGGCGCCGGCCGGCGCGCCGTAGCCGCCTCCGCCACCGCCCCCGTAACTGCTGCCACCACCGCCGCGCGCGGCCTTGACGACTTTGGCGGTGGCGTAGCGCAGGCTCGGGCCGATCTCGTCGACATCGAGCTCGATCACGGTGCGCTTCTCACCCTCGCGGGTCTCGAACGACCGCTGCTTGAGGCGGCCGGTGACGATGACCCGAGCGCCCTTCTGCAGCGACTCGGCGACGTGCTCCGCCGCCTGGCGCCAGATGGAGCAGCGCAGGAACAGCGCCTCGCCGTCCTTCCACTCGTTGGTCTGGCGGTCGAGGGTGCGCGGCGTGGAGGCGACGGTGAAGCTGGCGACCGCGGCACCGTTCGGGGTGAACCTCAGTTCGGGGTCGTTGGCTAGGTTGCCGACGACAGTGATGACGGTTTCACCAGCCATGGGCACTCTCCCGGAGATCGGCGGCCCACGACGGCACGGGGACTGCCGTCGCCGCGGACCGGATCACGCCGCCGCCCGGCGGCTCTGACGTGGCTTCTTCGGCTCTGGAAGCCGAATGACCTTGGTGCGGATGACCGACTCGTTGAGGACGAGCTGACGGTCGAGCTCGGCGACGACGTCGGGCTCCGCATGCAGGTCGATGACGGCGTAGATGCCTTCGTAACTCTTGGCGATCTCGTAGGCGAGCCGGCGCCGGCCCCAGACATCGACCTTCTCCACCACGCCGCCGCCCTGACGGACGACACCGAGGTACTGGTCGAGGGAGGGCGCGACGGTGCGTTCCTCGAGGTCAGCATCGAGGATCACCATGAGCTCATAATGACGTGCCAAGACTGAACCCACCTCCTGTGGACTCTGGCGGCCACGGATCTTCCGCGGCAGGAGGGACCGCGACCGGAACCTGTGCCGTCTCGAACGTGCTCGACGCGATGGATCCGAGAGGGGTCCGCCCGTCAGCACATCCGGACGATCATCAGTGCACGAGGGCCACCCGGAGGCGCACCGACCAATCATGACGAGTGGTCGGCCTGGACCAGCGGATGGACACACGTACGCCGGCGCACGGTATGTCCAGCCGAGCTTACTCGATTCCTCCGGGGGCCCTGGCGGCCCCGACCACGAGAACCACGCGAAGCCACGCCGTGAACAGCCCGGCGAGGCAGACGAGGTTCACCGTGATCAGGAGGCCACGCATGTGCCGGGAGGGGGAGGGGTCCGCGAGGGCGAACACAAGCGCCGCGAGCGCCGCGGCGACCGCGACCACCGCGAGCATGCGGGCAGCCGGCCGCGGACCGACGCGCCCGGACCCGGAACCGCCGTGGCCGCCCGGGGAAGAGTCGTGGCCGCCCCCGGACGGGTCGCCGCCGACGTCCCCGGTGCCGGGCTGACCCGGCTGGGCATCCTGCATGTCCACAGCATCGCCTCCCGTAGTCCCAAACGCCGAAGGCGAGGTGACGGAAACCCCGCACGGCGCCCCATGCC
>NZ_CDWTMG010000068.1:14805-20753 GCF_977945845.1 Frankia sp. CcMO1 | reverse complement strand
GAATCACACGGTGGCCGCACCCGTTCGGACGCCACGCCGCCACCCCACACAGAGACCACACGTCGGCCACTGTCACTGGAGTACTAGGCGGCTCCTCCTCCCGCAGCCGGCCCAGAATGACGCCGACGATCTCCTTGTGTAACCGTTCCCGGGGCCCGGGGTCCGCTGCCCGGGCCGCTGGCACGAGCCCGCCGCCCGGGCCGGCGACGGGGCCGGCCAGCAGCCCCGCGACCCGGCGCAGCTGACCGCGTAGCCGCTCCGCACTCGCCAGGTCCGCCGGCAGACCGACCGGTTCGATGATGGCGGTGAAAAGACGGCGCACGGGGTCCGCGGCCGTGCCCTGTTCGGCGGAGCTTGACCAGTTCGAAGCCCGCAGGCGTTCGTACCGTTCGCGGAGGTGCTCGCGGACGGCGAGCGATCCGGCGCCTGCCGTCGCTGCCGAGGCCGGATCGCCCGGCGCTGCCGGGGCCGTCGAGCGTCCCAGGCCGACGGCATCGGTCGTGGTCGAGAGGGGTGCCGGATCCGGGGGACCCGACGTACCCGAACCACTCGCGGTACCCGAACCACTCGCGGTACCCGGGACGCCCGTACGCCGAGCATCCGCGGTATCCGCGAGGGCGGCCAGGCCGCCGCCGGGCGGCGGCGCGGCGGTCCTCCCGACCCGGTTCTCCACCACCTGCCGGCACCAGGGCTCCGGCCGGCCCGGATCGAACATCTCGTCACCGATCAGGGCCAGCAGATCGCCGATTCCCCGCATCCCACCGCGGCCGTAAAGGTCCACGAGCAGCCGGGCGGCGGTGGCCATGATCGGTGGAGCGTCCGGCCCGCCCCGCGGATCCACGTGGATCGCGGCGGGCTCCCCGTTGCCGGCACACGCCGGTTCGAACGGAACGAACAGGAACCGCGGGCCTGGCTCGTCGGTGTGCCGCGCGCCCGAGGGGACGGCGGTCGCATGCGTGGAGAAGGTCAGCCGGTAGGGCAGAACACCTTCGAGGATCTCCACCAGGGCCCACATCAGCGTGAGCGCCTCATCCGAACCGGTGTGGGCCACCACGAAGGGACGCTCGGCCCGCGACCATGCCAGTACCGCCGCGATGAGCGTGACGAGCCGATCGCGCCGCACCCCCCCGCGCGCCGACTGGCGCAGGGCCCGCTCGCCCGTCCGTCGGCGTGCGGTGAGGTCGCGCAGGTGCAGGGGAGCCAGCCGCGGGACGGTGCGGGAGCTACCCACCACGACCCCACCCGCCGCGTACAACGCGAGCCTCACCCGTTCGGTCAGATAGTCCGCCCGGCCGATCAGGATGTGGGCACGCAGCCGGGCCCGGCTCTCGCCGCCGCGTTCCGGGATCCGGATTCGGTGCACGAGCGCCGCTTCCGGGATGCGGCGCGGATCCCTCGCCGTGAGATGGTCCGGCGTCTCGGGATGATCCGGAGACCGGATGATGTAGGTGAGCGCCGACGGTGGGTGGGGGAGCCGGCTCTCGTCGAGCTCGACCTCGCCGGCGAGAAGCCCGCTCCAGGACCTGGTCACCGTGGAGCCCAGGGAGCTTGCCGCCGGGAGGTGACTCTCGCCGCCCGTCCTGCTCCGGCGCGACCAGGAATAGATCATCTGGTCGAGCCGCGTCGCCTCCGCTGCCCAGCCGGACCGTGCCCTCGGCGTCCCCAGATGATCGATCACGGTAGACACCCGTTCCGCCGGGCCCGACGGCGTCGCTGAACGCGCCAGCCGCGACAAGCGCCGAGGACGACGGATCCGGCGGCGACGCCTTCCCGGGTGTCTTCAAATCCGCTCGCACCCGCCGGTGATACTTCCTTCCGGGGGCCGTAATGCCGGGCCGCGTAATGTTGGTCCCGCACGAAAGTCCTGGTCCTAGCGGGTGGGCATGAGGACAGGAGCCCCCTGGCCGCTCGCTGCTTCTCAGCCAATGGTCGCCCCCCAGACGGTGGTCCCTCAGCCGGGCATTGATCGTGCTGTCCCGGTGAATTATGGCGTGCTGGCGGAAAAATATTCCTGGCACCCGGTAGACGTCCAGAGGAGTCCTGAAAAATCGGCCTTGCGATCGCTGTCGGCCCGTCGGTTGCGATCCTTCCGCGGGGTGTGCCGTCGCTCCCGCCCGAGGAAGGATCGCAACCGGGCCCAAGTCGTACCCCCGACGAAGTTCTGTAGTGCCCGCTGCCGTACCGCCGGTCTACGTGTGCGCGGGGAACTTCCGCGGTCGTCCTTTTTCGCATGGTGGGTCGCCGTTGTAGCCAAGGTGTTGACGTGATGTTATTCGGCTCGTTCATCGCTCCGGATGCGCCCGCCGCCGCGGGCGCGGTTTGTTCGCGGAATTGGTGGGATCCATCGAGCTGATCGGTGCGGGGCCGGTGGTTCCGGCGCCAATAATCCGACGGATCTCACGGCGAGTGACGCTATCCGGAGGGAGGCGGATCTGACGTTGAATACCGTCACACGATGCGATCGGTGAACGGTCTTCGGCCGAGATCGAGGTTGTCATGGCCGTGGCGCGATTCCTGAGCTCCCGGTAGTGCGGGGGAGAACACCTCGGGGACACACCTACGTCTCGCTGGAAGGGCGATCAGAATCGGCCCGCTTCGTACCGTCCGACGGCTTCTCGGTCGGGTGGCCGGTCAGGTGGTGGGCACGGCCGCGTCGGCGCGTGGCCGGACGAGGGTGAACCGGTCGAACGGGACCGGCGTCGGTGCACTGGAGTCGTACACGGTCACCCGGATGCTCGTCGAGCCGCCCGGTTCACCTGGATCCACCTCGAAAGCCGCGAAGGCGTATGGATGCTCCGATGCCCGGAAGGCGAGCCAGGGCGCGTCCTCCCTCGCCCGGGCCGATCGGCGATGCCACCCGCCGGGATCCTGTTCGTGCACGCCGACGATGACCCAGCAGGCGGGTGGATCGAACAGTGCGTGCGCGGACGGCGACGATGATCCTCCGGTCCCCACGAGCAGGTGGACGGTGCCCGCCGAGGTGTCGAGCAGGTCACCGGCCCCGCCGACAGCCGCGGCGCCCACTCCGTCAGCGGTCTTCCGGGCGGGCGTCGTCGCATCGGGGACCGGGCGGGGAGTCCGGGTCGCGCTGTCCGGCACGACCCCGCGCAGCGGATGAGTGCGCTCGTAGTGGTGCTCGTGGCCGCAGAGCACCAGATCCACCTCGTAGGTGTCGAACAACGGCAGCCATTCCTCCCGGATACCGAGGTCGGCGCCGTTGTGCTCCGCCGCGGTCGACACCGCGGCGTGGTGCATGCCGACGACGATCCAGTCGATGCCGGAATCGGCGCGGGCCTGTTTGAGGGTCCGCTCCAACCAGGAGGTCTGCCGGCCGGCGGTGTACCCATGGAGGTAGACCCGCCCGCTGTCCTGATAGCAGACGTCGGCGGCGCTGAGCATGACGAACCGCACGCTGCCGACGGTGAACGCGTACCAGAGCCCGGCGAGGTAGGCCTCCTCGTCGTGCTGGGGAAGGGCGAAGTAGGCCTGGTAGGCGGCTAGCCCCAGCGATCCGTTGCCCCGCTCGGTCTCATGGTTGCCGTTGCAGGGCATCCACGGCCGGAACCGGGCGGAGGAGCTGATCATCGTGAACCAGTCGAACCAGGCGCGAACCGGATCTGTGCGCTGGTTGGCGTACGACAGGTCGCCGTTCGCGAGGTTGAACAGCGGCGCGAGGCGTTCCACTCCGGTCACCACGTGGCGTGACGCGGCCGAGCCGTACGGGTCATGCGGCTCGTCGGTGCCCTGGTCGCCGAAGCAGGTGAAGCTGAAGGCGGCCCGGTGCCGTGGAGCCGTGCGGAACGACCCGTGGGCCAGGCCCCAGCGCCCGTCATGACCCACGTCATAGCGGTAGCCGGTAGCCGGCAGGAGGCCGGACAGGTGCGCATGGTGGGCGAAGACCACCTCGTTCGTCAGGGCGTCCGTGTAGGAACAGGTGAGCGCGGTCACCGAGCCGGTAGACCCGCCATCCGCCGGGCCGAACCGTACCTGGGGCCGTGGGACGGCAGTTCGGGTCAGCCACGAGACGACCATGGACGTGGCGGGATCAGAGCCGAAGGTCAGGTGAACGCCGAGCGCGACGTCGGGACTACCAGTCACCAGCGGAGCTCTCCGTTCGCCGAACCAGCAGTCCGAACCGTCCTCGGGGCGATGAAGTTGTGCCTGTGCTGTGCCGGCAACCGGACCCGATCTCGCCAGGTGCCCCGGCTGGCAAGGTGGTTATCCGGTGGCTGACATTTTCCCATATTCCGTTACCGGTCGCCGACTGAGCGGTGTGACCGAGCGATGTGTGAGAGAACGAACGTGTTCCAACTCTGGAGCGACCAGCCCGGATACGCGGCCGAGACGGCGATGGCCGGCCATCACGCCCGGCCATCACGCCCGGCCATTGCGAGGTCACCGGACCGGCCGCCTCCCGGGAGGCAGCCGGAACTTCCCGAGTGCCTACTCGCTGGACTTGGCCAGATCGACCGGCGGGGCATCGGGCACCTGGTTCGGCTTCACCTCGCCACGGAAGACGAACTTCGCCTCGTCACCATCGCCTTCGACGTCCCCGACGACGATCTCGCCCGGCTTGAGCGTGCCGTACAGGATCTTCTCGGACAGCACGTCCTCGATCTCCCGTTGGATCGTCCGGCGCAGTGGCCGGGCGCCCAGCACCGGGTCGTACCCCTTCTTCGCCAGCAGGGCCTTGGCGACCGACGTCAGCTCGAGAGCCATGTCCTTGTTCTTGAGCTGGGCGTCCACCCGGGCCAGCATCAGATCGACGATCTGGATGATCTCGGCCTCGGACAGCTGGTGGAAGACGATGATGTCGTCGATCCGGTTGAGGAACTCGGGCCGGAAGTGCTGCTTGAGCTCGTCCTGAACCTTCGCCTTCATCCGCTCGTAGTCGACGGCGCCCTGACCGGTGGCGAACCCGATGCCGGGGCCCTTGGAGATGTCCCGGGTGCCCAGGTTCGACGTCATGATCAGAACGGTGTTCTTGAAGTCGACCAGCCGGCCCTGGGAGTCGGTCAGCCGACCGTCCTCCAGGATCTGCAGGAGGGTGTTGAAGACGTCGGGGTGCGCCTTCTCGACCTCGTCGAACAGGACCACCGAGAACGGCTTGCGCCGCACCCGCTCGGTGAGTTGGCCGCCCTCCTCGTAGCCGACGTAGCCGGGCGGGGAACCCACCAGCCGCGAGACGGTGTGCTTCTCCATGTACTCGGACATGTCGAGCTGGATGAGCGCGTCCTCGTCACCGAAGAGGAACTCGGCGAGCGTCTTGGACAGCTCCGTCTTACCGACACCGGACGGGCCGGCGAAGATGAACGAACCGCCGGGGCGCTTGGGGTCCTTCAGCCCGGCACGGGTGCGCCGGATCGCCTGGGAGACGGCCTTGATGGCCTGCTGCTGGCCGATGACGCGCTTGTGTAGCTCGTCCTCCATGCGCAGCAGGCGCGCGGTCTCCTCCTCGGTGAGCTTGAAGACCGGGATGCCCGTCCAGATGGCGAGCACCTCGGCGATCTCCTCGTCGCCCACCTCGGCGACGACGTCCATGTCGCCGGCCTTCCACTCCTTCTCCCGCTTCGCCTTCTCGGAGAGGAGGGTCTTCTCCTTGTCCCGCAGGGACGCGGCCTTCTCGAAGTCCTGCGCGTCGATTGCGGACTCCTTGTCCCGGCGGACGGTGGCGATGCGCTCGTCGAACTCGCGCAGGTCCGGCGGAGCGGTCATCCGACGGATGCGCATCCGCGAACCCGCCTCGTCGATCAGGTCGATCGCCTTGTCGGGCAGGAACCGGTCGGAGATGTAACGGTCGGCCAGGGAGGCGGCCGCCACCAGCGCGGCATCGGTGATCGATACCCGGTGATGCGCCTCGTACCGGTCCCGCAGCCCCTTGAGGATCTCGATCGTGTGCGCCACTGACGGCTCTGCGACCTGGATCGGCTGGAACCGCCGCTCGAGAG
>NZ_CDWTMG010000068.1:13803-14351 GCF_977945845.1 Frankia sp. CcMO1 | reverse complement strand
CCGGATCTCCTTGAGGACCTTCTTCAGCCGCTCCTCGAAGTCACCGCGGTAGCGGGAACCGGCGACCAGAGCGCCGAGGTCGAGGGTGTAGAGCTGCTTGTCCTTCAGGGTCTCGGGCACCTCGCCCTTGATGATCGCCTGCGCCAGTCCCTCGACCACGGCGGTCTTGCCGACGCCGGGTTCACCGATCAGGACCGGGTTGTTCTTGGTCCGGCGCGACAGCACCTGCATGACGCGCTCGATCTCCTTCTCGCGCCCGATGACCGGGTCGAGCTTGGACTCGCGCGCCGCCGCGGTGAGGTTGCGGCCGAACTGGTCCAGCACCAGGGAGGTGGACGGGGTCCCCTCGGCGGGCGCGCCGGACGTGGCGGTCTCGCCCTTGCCCTGGTAACCGGACAGCAGCTGGATGACCTGCTGGCGCACCCGGTTGAGGTCCGCACCCAGCTTGACGAGCACCTGAGCGGCGACGCCCTCGCCCTCGCGGATCAGGCCCAACAGGATGTGCTCGGTGCCGATGTAGTTGTGACCGAGCTGCAGCGCCTCCCGAA
>NZ_CDWTMG010000068.1:0-13505 GCF_977945845.1 Frankia sp. CcMO1 | reverse complement strand
GTGCGCTCCTTCGAGCTGCGACCGACCACACGACAGCCGGTATCCGCATGCTAGCTCCGCCGAGGCATGTCCTCACGCATCGAACAGAAACCTACCCGCCGGCACCGTCCACATCGTCGTGGGCGGCGGACCGGCGCAAGTACCGGTCCGACCAGCGGAGACGTCTAAGGCAACCGTGGCCGACCAGCCATGACTCCGTCACGTCGTTCCGCCAAGAGCAGAACGACGCCGCCCGCTTCGCGACGTCTCCGGTCGGGCGTACGGTGAGGTGGGACGCGTCAAGCGGTGCGTCCCACTTCGGTGAGCCTCCTCGCCGATGCTACCGACGGTAGTGGATGAGGAGGTGTATCTTGTTGTGATTCAACTCACATGTATATCGTTTTGCGTTGTCAATGTTACTCATTGTCGCCGCCCTGGGGAGTTTCAGCGACAGATCTTGCTTGCATCTTGTGAGTAACTACTTTACGTGCGCATACTCGGGCTGTGCTTCGGGTGATTCTCAGACCGCAAGTCCTCCGTTGCCCTGCGTGTCGACCCAGGCGCGCAGCCGTTCCTCGCGATCCTGGTCACCGGTAAAGGGACACGAGGTGCAGTAGTCGTCACCAAGCCGGTAGGCCAGGCAGCACGACCCACGGCGTATGCCGGTGTACCGCCGGCCGTGGTGGACGAACTCGTGCCAACGGGGCCGGGCCCGCATGGTGGGAGTAGCCCGGGAGAAGAAGGCGTCGGCCTCCACTCGGCCGAGGTGGGGATCGCCGGTCGCGCGCTCGGTCAGCAGGAAGGCGCGGGCGCACTGTGCGGCCACCGCCCCCCACAGCGCCGGAAGGCCGAGCCGGACCCGTCCCCGCAGCTCCTCGACGAACGGTTGGAGATGCGCGAGCACCTCCTCGACCAGGCGACTACGCAACGCGGCGACGTCCCCGACCACATCCCCGACCACGCCGATCCGGGCATTCACCCCGTCTCCGGCGGTGGCGCCCCCCGCGATCGGGTCATCCGCCAGGACGGTCATGGCCGGCCGGTGGAACGCGGTCTGGTCGAACCAGCCGCCGTCGAGGGCGCGTAGGGACATCGTTGCCGGGGTCAGGGCCGGCACCCGGTGCAGGAGGACGAAACAGGCGATGGCCGGGGCGGCGACGTTCGCCGAGTACCAGTTCGCCAGGTAGCTCGCGGCGACCTCCGGGCTGGCGCCGTGTGCGGCGCCCACCCGGGCCAGCGCCTCGGCCACGCCTGCTGGTCCGGTCAGGAAGGCACAGTCGGCCCAGCTCGGGCCGTCCGGCATCCCGAACTGCACACCGCGCGGCTCCAGCACCTCGGCGAGGTCCCGCAGGCTTGCCTCGAACGGTGGTTCGGCGCACTGGACGGTACCCCCGGAGAGTTCCGGCGCCGTCCCCTCGGGGACTACTTCCCTGGAAGGCGCCGCCGGGGACGCCGCCGAGCCGGTGCGGCGTTCGTTCACCGACCGCTTCACTGCCGGGACCGGGAGGTGTGCCGCGGCTGGGCCGGGCGTAGCTGTGCCAGGGTGCAGGATCTCTCGCAGAGTGGCGTGAGCATGAGCATGACTTTAAGTAAGCCTAACTTCATGTCTGGCGTCAACTGGAGCCGCCATCAGTGCTATGCCCACGAGTCATCGGGCCGGCATCATGGGTGGGTCGACATCGCGCGGTTGCCGGGCTGGTCGGCCCGCGTCACCAGCTGTCCGTGGCGAGATGGCGCTGGACGGCCTCGGCGATGGCCTGCTGCCCGTGCATGGTGGGGTGCGCGCTCAGATCACGTGTCGGTCCGAACAGATTGACCGGAGCCACCCACGGGTCCGGTGTGCAGATTTTGTGACCGCGTAGCGCTCGATCCGTCGAGACGAACTCCACTCTCGTATCCGACGCGGCTTTTCTGATGACCTGGTCGAGCTGTCTGTTCAGCCTCGTCAGCTGTCGACGTTCCCTGTTGGTCAGCCAGGTACAGATGTTGTTGAGCTGGTTGCCCGGAAATATGTAGGGATAGCCGACCACGATGATCCGCGAATGCGGGGCGGCGGCCTTCACCGCCGCGTAGTTGGTGCTCAGGACACCCGGAAGTTCCTTGGTGACAAGATCGCGCTCGCGGCGGTCGTTGCCATCCCAGAAGCATCTCCACGCATAACAACTGAAGATGACTTTGCCGAATCCGGCATCGTTGCCGCCGATGGTGATGGTGACGACGTCTGGGGCCCGGCCCAGTGCACGTAGCTGGGCCAGCTGGGGTTTCTCGCCCTTGAACGACTCGTGTAGGGCGCCGGTGGTGGCTCCGGAACACGCGGCGAACAGCGAGACGGTGACCCCCGATCCCATACCGCCCAGCAGTCGTGGCCAGGCCTGGCTGCTCCGCCGGCACTGGGGGGCCAGCGAGTCGAAGGGAGGATTGCCCTCCCCCGAGGAGTAGGAGTCGCCCAGCACGGCCAGGGTACGGGGCTGCGGACCGGCCGAAGCCGGATCACCCCAACCGTACGTAATCGGAACCGCGGCGAACAGGAATGCTGCCATCGCGGTGACAAGAAAGGGATGAGTGAAGTATCCGCTGCCGGGATGTGACGATACGCCGGGCTGTGTTCCCGAGCTTCGGTCCCGCATGGCACGGAATCGTAACCGAGTCGCGGGAGGACGGTCCGTCGAACCCGGCGGCTGTCGCTCGGCAGAGTCGGTTGCCTAATCCGCTGGACCGGTCGAAGCCCCGGAGATGCGCGATCGTCGTAATTATCCTGGTCGCCGTAATGCAGCCCGAACGAGCCTGAACGAGCCCGGTCGGGATCGGATCAGATATTCTTCTCGAAGACGAGACGCAGGCCGATGAGTGTCAGATGGGGCTCGTGGCGGTCAAGGGTCTCACTTTCCTTGATGACCACGGACGCGAGACCCCCGGTGGCGATCGTCACCGCATCCGTCCCGAGCTCGGCCCGGATGCGGCGTACCAGGCCGTCCACCTGACCGGCGACGCCGTAGATCATGCCGGACTGGAGTGCCTCGACCGTGCTCTTGCCGATGACGGAACGTGGCGCGACCAGTTCCACCTTACGGAGCTGGGCCGCCCGGGACGCGAGTGCGTCCAGCGCGATCTCGATGCCCGGTGCGAAGATTCCGCCGATGAACTCGCCGCGTGCCGAGACGATGTCCAGGTTCGTCGAGGTGCCGAAGTCGACGACGATCGCCGGCCCGCCGTAGAGGTGGTGCGCGGCGAGCGTGTTCATGATGCGGTCCGCGCCGGCTTCCTTCGGATTGTCGATGAGGATGGGAACCCCGGTCCGCGTCCCCGGTTCGACGATGACGACCGGAATGTCGTGAAAGGCCCGGACCGCCATCCGGCGCAGGGCTCGAAGCGCGGCGGGAACGGTCGAGCAGATCGAGACACCGGTGACCTTGTACTCGCCGAGCAGGCCGCGGTAGAGCAGCACCAGTTCGTCCGCGGTCGCCTGCGGGTCGGTGCGCACCCGCCAGGAGCCGGCGAGGTGTTCACCCTCGAACACGCCGACGACGGTGTTGGTGTTACCGACGTCGATGGCGAGCAGCATCAGGATTCCTCCACGATCAGACCCTCGATCGGTGGGCCCGCGGTGGCCGATCCCGGGCGATGATCGGGATCCAGGGCGAGATCGAGGCCGAGGTCGAGAGCGGGCGCCGAATGGGTCAGGGCGCCGACGGCGAGATAGTCGACGCCGACGGCTGCCACCGCCGCCGCCGTTCGCAGGGTCAGGCCGCCGCTTGCCTCGAGCCGCACCCCGGCCGGACGGGCGAGCTGGACCGCGGTCCGCAGGTCCGCCAGCGACATATTGTCGCAGAGGATGAGATCACATCCGGCATCGACGGCCTCCGCGACCTGGTCGACGGTGTCGCATTCGACCTCGACGGGCAGCCCGGGGAACCGGGCCTGCACCGCGGCGAACGCCGCCGCCACGCCACCCGCCGCGACCACGTGGTTGTCCTTGATCAGGGCTGCGTCCGTCAGCGACATGCGGTGGTTCACCCCGCCCCCGCAGCGCACCGCGTACTTCTCCAGCGCGCGCAGGCCGGGTAGCGTCTTGCGGGTGTCGCGGATCACCGCACCGGTGCCGGTGACCGCGTCGACCCAGGCCCGCGTCAGGGTGGCGATCCCGGACAGGTGGCACAGCAGGTTCAGCGCGGTGCGTTCGGCGGTGAGCAGGCCGCGGACCGGCCCGTTGACGTAGGCCACCGTGGTGCCCGGCGGGACAGGGTCGCCGTCGCGAGCGGTCAGGGTGACGGTCGCGGCCGGCCCGAGCAGGCTTTCGAAGACGGCGGCGGCGACCGGCAGGCCGGCGACGACGCCCGCGGCCCGCGAGACGATGGCGCCGTGCCCGACGAGGGCGGGGTCGACCGTCGCCTCGGAGGTCGCGTCGACCGCGCCGATCTGGCCGGTCACCTCGTTCTCCTCCCAGACCGGGAGGTCCTCCACGAGCGCGCGGCCGACCAGGGCCACCACCCCGTCCGGGTCGAGGCCGGCCGAGGCGAGGGCACTGCGGGTGGCGGGCGAGAGCCGTCCGCCGGGCACGCCGGCGGAACCGCTCACCGCGAGCCGCGCATGGGCTCGACGTCCACGATCAGTTCCCCTTCTGGATCGAGCCGGGTGAGGATCCGGCCGAGCCAGTGTTCGTCGTCCCGCTCACCGAAGTCCTCCCGCCAATGGGACCCGCGGGTCTCCGTCCGGATGGCGGCGGCGGCGGCGAGGGCCGTCGCAACCGTGCGCAGGTTGGTCATCTCCCAGGCCGGCGGCCCGGCCGTGACCGTCGCCCCGCTGACCCGCAGGTCCCCGAGACCGGCCAGTACCTTCGCCGTCGCCCGCAGGCTGTCCGCGCTGCGCAGCACCCCGGCACCGTCGGTCATCGCGCGCGCGAGCTCCGCGCGTTCGGCGGGGTCGGTCAGACCACTGCCGCGACCGACCACCGGCGCGGCGGGGATGGCGGCGCCGCGCTGGCCGCCGTGCCGGCCGCCGGGCGCGGTGCCGGCTAGGTGCTCCGCGATGCGTGCGGCGAAGACCAGCCCCTCCAGCAGGCTGTTCGACGCGAGCCGGTTGGCGCCGTGCACCCCTGTGCAGGCCACCTCCCCGCAGGCGTACAGGCCGGCCACGCTCGTGCGGCCCCACAGGTCCGTGCGCACTCCGCCGCTGGCGTAGTGGGCGGCCGGCGCGACGGGGATCGGCCTGGCGACCGGATCGATGCCGGCGGACCGGCAGCGCGCGGTGATCGAGGGGAACCGCCGCTCGATGGTCGCCGCGCCCAGCCTCCGGGCGTCCAGGAACAGGTGATCGACCCCCTGGGCCGCCATGACCCGCGACATCTGCTTGGCGACGACGTCGCGCGGCGCGAGGTCGGCCAGCCGGTGGACGCCCGCCATCACCCGCTCGCCGGCCGCGTCGACGAGAACGGCACCCTCCCCCCGCATGGCCTCGCTGACCAGCGGCTGCTGGCCCCCGAGCAGGTCGGCGACGGCGCCCGGCCTGGACGGGGGCAGCCACAGGGCGGTCGGGTGGAACTGGACGAACTCCAGGTCCGCGACGACGGCGCCCGCGCGCAGAGCCAGCGCCACCCCGTCCCCGGTGGAGACGCCGGGATTGGTCGTCGACGCGAAGATCTGCCCCATCCCGCCGGTCGCCAGGACCACCGCGCCCGCCGTCACCGCGCCGACGCCGTCCCGGCTGCCCTCCCCCAGCACGTGCAGGGTGGCGCCGGCGGCCCGACTGTCGGAGTCGAGCAGCAGGTCGAGGACCAGTGCGTGTTCGATGACCTCGACGCTCTCATCCGCCCGGACGGCGGTGATCAGGGCGCGTTCCACCTCCAGGCCGGTGGCGTCCCCACCCGCATGGATGATGCGGTTGCGTAGATGGCCGCCCTCCCGGGTGAGGGCGAACGAGCCGTCGGTGGTCCGATCGAACCGGGCGCCGAGCTCGGCGAGCTCACGTACCCGCGCCGGTCCGTCGCGGACCAGTACTCGGGCTGCGTCCTCGTCGCACAGCCCGACGCCGGCGACCAGGGTGTCGGAGAGATGATCTTCGGGCGAGTCCTCCGCGGCGAGCGCGGCGGCGATCCCACCCTGCGCCCACCGGGTCGACCCGGCGTCGAGGCGTGCCTTGGTCACCAGCAGCACCCGGGCGGCGGGCAGCGCCCGGCGCAGGTGCAGGACCGTCGTGAGCCCGGCGATGCCCGAACCGATGACGACGACGTCCGCGGCGCGCAGCCATCCCGGGCGGGGCGCGCCGAGCCGGCAAGGTAGCACGGTCACTGCGTAGCCACGGCCGATCGGACCGCCGCCGCGGCCGCAGGTACCGGGATGCCGATCGGGATGTCGCCACGCAGGCTCGACGGGTCGCCGGGGAGCGGTTCGGCCGGGTCGTCGCCGTGCCCGATGATCCGGTTTGCCGCGTCGACGAACAGCACCTTCGGGACGTGCCGGCGCGCCTCGGTGTCGTCCATGAGCCCGTACGCAATGATGATCACCAGATCGCCCGGCTGGACCAGGCGCGCCGCGGCACCGTTGATACCGATGATCCCGCTTCCCGCCGGTCCCGCGATGGCGTACGTCTCCAGCCGGGCGCCGTTGTTGATGTCGACGATCGTGACCTGCTCGCCGGGCAGCAGGTCGGCGGCGGCCAGCAGGTCCGCGTCGATCGTCACGGAGCCCACATAGTGCAGATCGGCCTGGGTGACCGTGGCACGGTGGATCTTGGCGGTGAGCATGGTGCGCAACACGGTCAGGCTCCCGGGTGATCGCGGTCGGCGGGACGGTCCGGTCGGGGGGTGAGGGCGGGAGACCCGGCGGATGCCGGAGACCCAGTGGGGGCCGGCGCCGGGGATTCCGGAGGCAGGACGAGGTCGATGTTGTCGATCAGGCGGGTGGTGCCCACCCGGGCAGCGACGAGCAGCAGGGTGGGACCGCTCCGGATCGGACGCAGATCGTCGGGGCTGGCCAGGGCGAGGTAGTCCACGTCCACCCCGTCCGCGGCGGCCAGAACCTTCCGCGCGGTCGCGAGCACGGCGTCCTGCCCGCCCGCCTGGGCCCGGGCCCCGGCGGCGAGCGCCCGGGACAGGGCGAGCGCGCTGCGCCGCTGCTCGGGGGTCAGATAGACGTTCCGGCTCGACAGCGCGAGGCCGTCGGGCTCGCGCACGGTCTCCACACCGATCACGGTGACGTCGAAGGCGAGGTCCGCGACCATCCGGCGGATGCAGACCAGCTGCTGGGCGTCCTTGCGCCCGAAGAACGCCAGGTCCGGACGGACCAGGTGGAGCATGGTCCCCACCAGGGTCAGCATCCCATCGAAATGGCCCGGACGGGCTGCGCCTTCGAGTAGCTCACCGAGCGGCCCGGCCTGCAACCGGACGAGCGGCGGCGAGTCGTGGATCATCCGGGGGGCGAAGACGAGGTCGACCCCCTCCCGCGCGCACACGTCGAGATCGGCGGCCAGGGTGCACGGGTACCGGTCGAGATCCTCACCCGCGCCGAATTGCAGCGGATTAACGTAGATCGTGGCAACCACCTGGTCCGCCTGGGCCCGGGCGGCGCGCAGCAGCGAGGCGTGGCCCTCGTGCAGCGCTCCCATTGTCATGACGACGGCCCTGGTCGGGCGCGCGTGGGTCGGGCGCGCGTGCCCGGCTGCCGCCCGCGCGGGCGCGTCGTCCGGCGCAGGCAGACCGGCCTCACTCTGCCGGGCGATGGTGGCCTGCCGGTCGAGCGCGGCGAGCGCGGCGCGCAGCTCGGCCCGGTCTCTGGCCAGGACGGGACTGCCCGAGCCGGGGAGCGTGCTGGGCCGGACGGAGGGGGCAATGCTCCTAGCGGAGGGGGCCGTGGCGGTGGCCGCCTGATCGCGGGATCCCGTCGATGGGCGGTCGGGCGTGGTGGAGAAAACAGCAGTCATGATCCGTTCCAGTCCTCGGATGGGGTACCGGACGTCGTTGGCAACTGTAACTCGGCTGCAATGGTTGCTGCCCTCCTCTGTGAGCTGGGCTTCGTTCGGGCGATCGTCCCGAACGAAGCCCTCTGCTCACTCCGGAAGGTGCAATTTGTTGTTTTGTGGCGTTATATGATACTTCGCTGGGGCGGCGAGCCCACCGGAGTTCAGGCCCCGGTGTGCGCGGGCTCGGCCCGCTCAGGGGCCTCGGCCTCCTGGGGGGAAGAGGGCGTGGAGGCTCCTGGACGGGTGTGCTGCGCGACGTAGGTGCCGGCGGCGATCGCCGCCGCGACCGGCCATTCGATGATCGAGGCCGCGGCGAGCCCGCCGAGCCCCAGGTAGTAGGTGCCCTTGCCCAGCGACGGCCACTGCGTGCTCGTACCTCGTCCAACCTCGAACCGCGACGTGAGCAGCGGTAGCCGGACCGTGAAGGTGTATGTGCCCGGCGACCGCTTGGGGCCCGTGGGCGGGGCCGGCTGCTGCTGGTCCCGCTCAGGGGCAGAGGTGTCCGTGTCCTCCCGGTGCGGCTGTGGCCGTGCCCGTGGCGGAGTGTCCGTCTTCGTGGCCATGGCAGCTCACCTCTCTCGATATCTCGATCTCCTTCTAGGAGAGAACCTAAGATGAACTTATAGTATCCAGAAGATAACTTCTCGTGCTGTTCGCGGTGTGAGCGCGGTCAGGCGGTGGACAGGTAGTCCTTGAAGGAGATGCCGGTCAGTCGCTCGTAGGCCTCCACGTAACGGGCCTGGGTCGCCTCGACGACGTCCGCGGGCAGCTCCGGCCCCGGCGCGGTCCTGTCCCAGCCGGTACTCGTCAGATAGTCGCGGATGTACTGCTTGTCGAAGGACGGCTGGGAGGCTCCGGGCCGCCAGGTGTCCTCCGGCCAGAACCGGGACGAGTCCGGGGTCAGGACCTCGTCGGCGAGCCGCAGCGTGCCCTGGGTGTCATGACCGAACTCGAACTTGGTGTCAGCGAGCAGGATGCCGCGCTCGGCTGCGAGGACACTGGCCCGGCCGAAGATCTGCAGGGTCAGCCGCTCGAGCTCGGCGGCGAGCTCGGTGCCGATCCGGCCGGCCGCGTCGGCCCGACTGATGTTCTCGTCGTGCTCACCGATCGGCGCCTTCGTGGACGGCGTGTAGATCGGTGCCGGCAGCTTGCTGCCGTCCACCAGCCCGGTGGGCAGGGGATGCCCGCTGACCGCGCCGGTGCGCTGGTAGTCCTTCAGCCCGCTGCCGGTCAGATAACCACGGGCGACGCACTCGATCTGCACCATGTTCAGGCGTCGGCACAGCATCGACCGGCCGCGCAGCTGCTCCCTATACGGAGCGAGCTCGGCCGGGTACTCATCGGCGTTCGAACTGACGACGTGGGACGGGACCAGGTCGGCGAGCTGGTCGAACCACCACAGCGAAAGCCCGGTGAGAACGGCTCCCTTGTCGGGAATTTCGGTCGGTAGGACCACGTCGAACGCCGAGATGCGGTCGCTGGCGACCAGCAGCACGGCGTCGTCCCCGACCGCGAACAGCTCCCGGACCTTGCCCGAACCCAGGTGGGTGAGCCCGGCGAACTCCTCATGTGTCAGCGGCATACACCGACCGTACCCAGGGAGAACAACAGCACCTGCGGGGCGGGGTCCCGCGCCATGCCTGCGCCGCTGTGCGGCGGGTCAGGCGCGGGGGCGCGCGGGTCAGGTGAGGGCCGTCAAGGCGTCGAAGACCGGGCCGAGGCGCTTGGTGTAGCGCTCGGGCCGGCTCACCTCGTCGAGCCTGGCCTCGTCCAGGGCCAGGCCGCGGTCGCCGGCGTGCTTGCGCAGCGTCTCCCGGAACGGCACGCCGGTCTGCCAGGTCTCCATCGCCGCCGCCTGGGTGACGGCGTAGGCGTCCTCGCGGGACAGCCCCGTCTCGACGAGTTCGAGCAGCACCGCCGAGGTGTAGACCAGCCCGCCCGTGGCATCGAGGTTCGCCCGCATCCGTGCGGTGTCCACGACCAGCCCGGTGACCAGCCGGGTCGTCAGGTGCAGCAGGTAGTCGACGCCGGTGGCGGCGTCCGGCAGCGCGATGCGCTCGGTGGAGGAGTGGGAGATGTCGCGCTCGTGCCACAGCGGGACGCCCTCCAGCACCGGGACGTACTGCGCCCGGACGATCCGGGCGAGCCCGGCGATGCGCTCCGACATGATCGGGTTCTTCTTGTGGGGCATCGCGGAGGAGCCCTTCTGCCCGGAGCCGAACGGCTCGGACAGCTCCCGGACCTCCGTGCGCTGGCCGTGCCGGACCTCCAGGGCGACCGCCTCGCAGACGGTCGCGAGCCCGGCCAGCGCCGCGACCCAGGAGGCGATGCCGTCGCGCAGCACGACCTGGGTGGCCACCGGGGCCGCGGTGAGGCCCAGCTTGTCGGCCACATAGGCCTCGACGTCGGGGCCGATGTTGGAGTACGTCCCGACCGCGCCGGAGATCTTGGCGACGGCCACGTCCGCGCGGGCCGCGCGCAGCCGGTCGCGGCAGCGGGCGAGCCCGAACGCCAGGTCCGCGACGCGGTGCCCGAACACCGTCGGCTCGCCGTGGATGCCGTGCGTCCGGCCGACCCGCAGGGTGTTCCGGTGGGCTAGGCCGAGGTCGCGCAGCGCGGCGACGAGGGTGTCCGCCCGGGCGAGCAGCAGGTCGGTCGACTCGACCAGCTGCAGCGCGAGCGCCGTGTCGAGCAGGTCTGAGGAGGTCATGCCGAAGTGCGCGTAGGCAGCGGCGGACCGGGGTTCGGTGCGGTCGGCCCAAGCGGTCAGGAAGGCGATGACGTCATGCTGGGTGACGGCCTCCACCTCGGCAACGGCCTCGGGCGTCGGAGCGGGGGCGGCCCGGACCGGCTCGACGGAATCGGCGGGGATGCGGCCCGCGGCGGCGTGCGCCTCCATGACCAGCACCTCGACGCGACACCACAGCTCGTACTTGTGCGCCTCCGACCACACCCGGCCCATCTCCGCCAGGGTGTAACGGCCGATCATGACTGGCTGCCGGCCGCGGCCGCCGCGCTCAGCCCGTCCGCCGCGGCCTGCTCGAACTCGTCCTTGAACGCGGCCAGCTTCAGCCCCAGATCGGGATCGGCCAGCGCCAGGATCTGGATCGCCAGGATCGCCGCGTTCGTCGAGTTGTTCAGGCCCACGGTCGCGACCGGGACGCCCGGCGGCATCTGCACGATGGCGAGCAGCGAGTCCATGCCGTCCAGCGCCCCGCCGGAGATCGGCACGCCGATTACCGGCAGCGTGGTGAGGGCCGCGATGGTGCCGGGCAGCGCAGCGGCCAGGCCTGCCCCGGCGATGACCACCGAGATGTCGCGGGCCCGCAGCTGACCCACGTAGTCGGCGAGGGTGCGCGGCGCGCGGTGCGCCGACAGCGACACCTGCTCGTAGGGCACACCGAAGCGTTCCAGGGTGGCGCCGGCCTTGCTCATGGTCTGGGTGTCCGACGGTGATCCGAAGACGATCGCCACCTGGGGATGGCCCGGCCCGGGGGTGCTCTGCGACACGGTCTACTCCTTCTTTTTCTTTCTATGTCTTGCGGGATCCTCGCCGGACGCGACGTCCGCTCGACGGACGTCGGCCGCGTGGCGCATCCGGGACGGATCTCCGATGTCGGTGCGGTAATGGGCGCCGGGCAGCGAGATGCGGCTGACAGCCTCGTAGGCCGATCCTCGCGCGGACTCCAGGTTGGAGCCGATGGCCGTAACGGACAGCACACGGCCGCCGGCCGAGACGACCCGGCCATCCGGCTCCCTCCGGGTACCGGCGTGCAGGACGTCGACGCCGGCCAGTGCACCGGCGGCGGCGAGCCCGCGGATCGGGTCGCCGAGCCTGGGTGCTGCCGGATAGCCGTGCGCGGCGACGACGACGCTGATCGCCGCGCCGGAGCGCCACACCGGTGCCCGCCGGCCGGAGAGCACGTCCGTCAACGGCGTCGTGAGCAGGGCGAGGATGGCCTGCACCTCGGGGTCACCGAAGCGCACGTTGAACTCCACTACCCGCGGGCCGCGGGTGGTCAGCGCGAGCCCGGCGTAGAGCAGGCCGGTGAACGGGGTGCCGCGCCGGGCCATCTCGGCCACTGTCGGCCGGATCACCGTGGCGACGATCTCCGCCGGCAGGCCGTGCGAGGCCCAGGGCAGCGGGGTGTACGCGCCCATCCCCCCGGTGTTCGGGCCGGTGTCGCCGTCGCCGACCCGTTTGTGGTCCTGCGCCGGCAGCAGCGGGAGGACCGCGCCGGACTCGGTCACCACGGCGAACAGGGAGACCTCGGGCCCGTCGAGGTACTCCTCGAGGACAACCCGGTCGTCCGGTCCGCGCAGGCTCGCGCGGACCGCGGCGACGGCCGCGTCGCGATCCTCGGTTACCGTGACGCCCTTGCCGGCGGCGAGCCCGTCGTACTTCACCACGTACGGCGGGCCGAAGACGTCCAGGTCGGCCAGGGCGGGCTCGATCTCGGTGTGGTCGCGAGAGGCCGCCGTGGGCACCCCGGCGGCGCGCATGACCTCCTTGGCGAACGCCTTGCTGCCCTCTAGCCGGGCCGCGGCCGCGCTCGGGCCGAAGACCGCGAGGCCGCGGGCGCGTAGCTCGTCGGCGGCCCCGGCTACCAACGGCATCTCCGGACCGATAACGGTGAGGTCCGCGCCGACCGCCTCGGCAAGGTCGGCGACGGCGTCCGGGTCGGCGACGGCGAGCGGGCGGGGATCGGCGAGCTCGGCGGTCCCGGCGTTTCCGGGCGCGCAGATCAGCGAGCCGACCCGGGGATCGCGGGCGAGCGCCCGGCACAGCGCGTGTTCACGGCCGCCGGAGCCGACAACAAGAACCTTCATCAGTTCACCTCGCGACGCAAGCAGCGGCCCGGTGCGCGGCGGCGGATTCCCGGTAATGCCGGCGGACCGGGCCGCGTCGCCGCCACGGCCGTGCGCGGGGGACGTGGGGGTCGGTGGAGGCCGTCACCGGTTGTCCCCGGCGCGCGGCGCCGGGACGGAGATCCGGACCGGGCGCGGGTGCCGTCGCGAACCGGCGAACCCCGCCTGGGGCATCGCGTCGTCGCAGTTCGGTCGGGTCACAGTTCCACAGTAGCGGGTGTGCTGATCATCGTGCGCGTCGTGCCCGGTCGGTGCCGGTGACTCCCGGCCGGTCACCCGGGACGATCCGCGCTGAGCGGCTACAGCCCGACGCCCGACCGCCAGAGCAGGTGGGCCATGCCGTGCACCAGGTGCAGCGCGCAGCGGCGTGCGTCCACCTCGGCCATGCCCGCGACGATGGCGGCGGCGTCGACCGGCCAGACCCGGACCTCCCGGCCGAGCACGGTCAGCGGGGCGGGATCGTCGCGGCCCTCGAAGGCGCGCCCACCCGGTTCGACGAACAGGTGCAGCGACCGCCCTGCGGCCGGGAAGTTCTCGCAGCGCCAGTACAGCAGCGGCCACGCCTGCAGCCGTTCCCGCCGTCCCGGCCAACGCCGGCGGCGACCGGGGTCGACGGCCGCCTCGCCCGGGTCCGCCCGATCTGCCCGGGCTGCCGGGTCCGTGGCCGCCCGTGTCGCCCCGCCCTCGCTCAGGTCCGGCGCGGG
>NZ_CDWTMG010000067.1:0-20131 GCF_977945845.1 Frankia sp. CcMO1 | reverse complement strand
GTTACCAAACTGGCTGGGGTCTCACGCCCACCCCGGTTAACTTCGAAGACCCCACATGGCCCGATCGCGCCAGGACGTTTGAAGCCCAAACGCAGCATCGGGCACCATGGGGACGTAATGAAGTAACAAATACGTGATCGAGAGCATCATCGCAGGTCACAGGCCTGTGGAGGGTTCGAAACGCGCAAGTTATTTCATTTCGACTCCCATGGCGTTCATGCTTATTCACACGTGACCGACGACACGCACCCCCGGCCGGCATGGTCGTACCCTGAGAAGATGGGGACGTCGCACTCTCGACGGAGAGCGGACGGCTCCGCGACCCGACTCCTCGCCGGTTGCCTGAGCCCTACCCTTCCGCGTCCAGAGGAGATATTCCAAGTCGTTCTCGGCTCCAGCTTTCCGGGATTTTGTCCCACTCCGTACCGAGCGCTAACGGCTGACCCTGACTTTGATCCGTGGCGGCCTTCTTCGTTGTCCGTCGACCCGTCGCCGAAACGGACGAAGGCGAACGCCCGGCGACGGACGCGGCTGTCGCCGACGCGTCGTTTCCTCATTGAATAGGACGCTGGGAGTTTGCATGCACGATACGCGCGAAATCCAGGCACGATCGCCGCGCGGCACCGGTGGTGGGGCGAGCGAGGCGTGGCGTCTCCGGCTGGCCGGCCGATCGGAGGCGGCCCAGTGCGAGCTCCTGCTGGACCTGATAGCCGGCCGGGTCGCCGTGCTGACCGAGCGCAGCGGCGACGCGGCCATCCTCGGCCGGGAATCCTCCTGGCGTGGTCTCGGGGTGTACCGCGGCATCGCCGAGCGGCTGCGGGACGAACTGTCCGCGGCGACGGGTCTGCGCCTGCCCGCCACGCTGTTGTTCGACCGGCCATCCCCCGAGGCCCTCGCCGGCCATCTGCGCCGTGAGTTGCTGGGTATCGACGAGCCCGCCGCGACCACCGCCGTTCCCGCGGCCGTTCCCGCGGCCGTCGCCGTTCCCGCCACCGGCGAGGTCGGCTCGGAGTCGTTCCGGGGCCATGATCCCGTCGTCATCATCGGCATGGCCTGCCGGCTGCCCGGCGGCACCGACTCACCAGAAGCCCTGTGGGACCTGGTACGAGAGGGCCGGGATGCCGTCGGCGGCCTGCCCGACGACCGGGGCTGGGACCTCGACGCGCTCTACGATCCTGATCCCGATCAGCCTGGCACCGCCTACACCCGCCATGGCGGGTTCCTGCCCGGCATCGCGCTGTTCGACCCGGGATTCTTCGGTATCGGTCCGCGCGAGGCGCAGGCCGTGGACCCGCAGCAGCGGCTGATGCTGGAGATCTCCTGGGAGGTTCTGGAGCACGCGGGCCTCGACCCACGGTCGCTGCGGGGCAGCCGGACCGGCATCTTCACCGGGGTGTCGCTGCAGGACTATGGCCCCGCCTGGCATGCGGCGCCCGCCGAAGCCCAGGGACAGCTGCTCACCGGCAACGCCTCCGGCGTGATCGCCGGCCGCGTCTCCTACACGCTCGGCCTGGAAGGGCCCGCGTTGACCATCGACACCCAGTGTTCCTCGTCTCTGGTGGCGGTGCATCTGGCCGGCCAGGCGCTGCGGGCCGACGAATGCGACCTCGCCCTGGCCGGTGGGGTGACCGTGATGTCGACCCCAGGGATCCTGGTGGAGTTCAGCCGCAAGCGGGGCCTGGCGCCGGACGGGCGGTGCAAGGCGTTCTCCGCCGACGCCGACGGCACCGGCTGGGCCGACGGCGCGGGCGTGCTGCTGCTGGAACGGCTCTCCGACGCCCGCCGTAACGGCCATCACGTCCTCGCGGTCCTGCGTGGCACCGCGATCAACCAGGACGGCGCCAGCAACGGGATGACCGCGCCGAACGGCCTGTCCCAGCAGCGCCTGATCCGCCAGGCGCTGGCCAACGCGGGGCTGCGCGCCGCCGACGTCGACGCGGTGGAGGCGCACGGCACCGGCACGACGCTCGGTGACCCGATCGAGGCCCGGGCCGTCATCGCCACCTACGGCCAGGACCGAGCCACCTACGGCCAGGACCGTGCGGCGCGGCGGCCCGTCTACCTCGGGTCCCTGAAGTCGAACATCGGCCACACCCAGGCCGCCGCCGGCGTCGCCGGGATCATCAAGATGGTGCAGGCGATGCGGCACGGCGTCCTGCCGCGGACCCTGCACGTGCGCGAGGCGTCCCCGCACGTGGACTGGTCGGCGGGCGACGTCGCCCTGCTCACCGGGAACGTCCCCTGGCAGCGCCAGGATGGCCGGCCGCGACGGGCGGCGGTGTCAGCGTTCGGGGTAAGCGGCACCAACGCTCATGCCGTGCTCGAGGAAGCACCGCCCGGGCCGGGAACGGACGCCGTGGGTGCGGACCGCGCCGGGGAGAACCCGGCGAGCGCCCCGGTGCCTGTCGTCCTGTCCGGCCGCGGCGACGCGGCGCTACGTTCGGCGGCCGCCCGGCTCGGCACGCACCTGGAGCGCCATCCCGAGATCTCCCCCCTGGACGCGGGATACACCCTGGCGGGTCGCACCCACTTCGAGCACCGCGCCGTCGCCGTCGTCCGCGGATCGGCGGCGTGCAGCAGCGGCACGCACCTGGCCGGGACCGGGACCCTGACCGGGATCCTGGCTGCTCTGGCCGAGGCCCGCCCCACCGCCGGGCTGGTCCTGGGCACGGTCCGACCGGCGCTGAGCCGAAGCGGAACCGCCCGGGGCGCAACCGCCTTCCTGTTCACCGGGCAGGGCAGCCAACGCCCCGGGATGGGCCGCGAACTCCATGCGGCCTACCCGGCCTTCGCCGACGCCCTCGACGACGTCTGTGCCCACTTCGCGCCGCATCTCGAATACCCACTGCGCGACGTCATGTTCGCCCCCGCCGGTTCCCCGGGCGCGGCGGCGCTCGACCGCACCGAGTACACCCAGCCCGCGCTGTTCGCCTTCGAGACCGCGCTGTTCCGGCTCCTCGAATCCTGGGGTCTCGCCCCGGGGATCCTCGCCGGGCACTCCATCGGCGAGCTCACCGCCGCCCACGTCGCCGGAGTGTGGGCCCTCGACGACGCCTGCGCTCTCGTCGCGGCCCGCGGCCGGCTCATGCAAGCCTGCCGCGCCGGCGGAGCCATGACCGCCATCCGCGCCGGCGAGGCGGAGGTCGCCGAGTCCCTCGCCGGGCTCGCCAGGCGGGTCGAGATCGCCACCGTCAACGGCCCGAGCGCCACCGTCATCGCCGGCGACGCCGACCTCGTCGAGCGCGTCGCCGTCGGCTGGGCCGAACGCGGCCGCGCCATCAGGCGGCTGACGGTCAGCCACGCTTTTCACTCCCCGCACATGGACGACATGCTCGACCGGTTCCGAGCCGTCGCCGAGAAGATCATCTACTCCCCGCCGGCCATCCCCGTCGTCTCCACCCGGACCGGCGACCTCGGCCTCCAGGCCGGGCTCACCACCCCCGACCACTGGGTACGCCACGTCCGCGAACCCGTCCGCTTCCTCGACGCCGCCCGTCGCCTGCACCGCGAAGGCGCCGTCGCCTACCTCGAACTCGGCCCCGACGCCGTCCTGACCGCGCTCCTGCCGGCCTGCCTAGCCGCCGACGCCCAGAGCACCGAGAGTACCCAGAGCACCCGGGACGCCCAGAACACCCGCGACGCCCGCGACACGGTGGCCGCGGCGGCGTCCCGTGCCGGCCGCCCCGAACCCGACACCCTCCTCACTGCCCTGGCCGAACTGCACGTCCACGGCGTCGACGTCGACTGGCACGCCCTGTACCGAGGACGCGGCGCCCGGCACCGGGAGCTGCCCACCTACCCGTTCCAGCGCAGGCGCTACTGGCTCGACGGGACCACCGCCGTCCCCGCGCCCCGTAGCCCGACCGTCGGGACGGCCCGCGCGGCGGGCCCGGACGGCTGGTCCTACCGCACCGAGTGGCGGCCCCTGGACTCCGCGGACGTCACCACCGCCGTGACGGCCCAGGCCATCGCGGCGCCACCGCTGTCCGGCGTGTGGCCGGTGCTGACCCCGGCCGCCGGCGTTGACGAGGACATGCTCTCCCGCCTCTGCTGGATCATCGAACGCCTCGGCGGCACGGCCGTCACCCTCACCCTCACCGGCGACGACGCCGACCGCGCCCGGGTCGCGGCGCTGCTGTCGAACGCCGTACTGCTGTCGAACGCCATGCCGCCGTCGGGCGGCGGCCTCGCCGGGAAGAAGATCGGGAAGAAGACGGTGCAGGCGGTACGCGGCGTCCTGTCCCTGCTCGCCCTCGACGACACGCCGCACCGCATCCATCCGGCACTGACCACCGGGCTCGCCCTCACCGTCCCGCTCGTCCAGGCGCTGCACGACCTCGACGTGCCCGCACCGCTGTGGTGCGTCACCCGCGGCGCGGTCACCACCGGTCCCGACGACCCCGTCACCGCCCCGGACCAGGCCATGATGTGGGGACTCGGCCGCACCCTCGCTCTGGAGGACCCCGGCACCTGGGGCGGTCTGATCGACATCCCGACCGACCTCGACGATCAGACGCTGGCGTGGTTCGGCTCCGCCCTCACCGCCCCCGGTGGCGAGGACCAGCTCGCCGCCCGTGCCACCGGGCTGTTGGTACCCCGCCTCGTCAGGGCCGACACCGTCCTACCAGCCGACACCGTCCCACCAGCGTGGCGGCCCCACGGCACGGTCCTGATCACCGGTGGCACCGGCGCCCTCGGCGCGCATGCCGCCCGCCGGCTCGCCCGCGACGGTGCGCGCCGGATCGTCCTCGTCAGCCGCCGTGGCCCCGCGGCTCCGGGGGCGGAGGAACTACGCGCCGAACTCGCCGCCCTCGGCGCCGAGGCGATCATCGAGGCCTGCGACGTGGGAGAGCACGAACAGCTCGCCGCTCTGCTGCGGAGACTGGCCAAGGCGGGCCGGCCGGTGTCCGCCGTCGTACACGCGGCCGGTGTCATGGGACAGGTGACCGCCCTGCACAAACTCGATCTCGGGGAGTTCGCGGAGGTCGTGGCCAGGAAGGTCGCCGGCGCCGCCGGCCTCGACCGGCTACTCGACGGGATCGACGGGATCGACGGGATCGACGGGATCGACGGCACCAGGCTGGAGGCCTTCGTCCTGTTCTCGTCGGTGTCGGCGACCTGGGGCAGTGGCGGCCAGTCCGCCTACAGCGCGGGCAACGCCTACCTCGACGCCCTCGCCGCGCGGCGGCGCGCGCTCGGTCTCGCCGCCACCTCTGTCGCATTCGGCCCGTGGGCCGACGCCGGAATGGGCGCCGAGGCCACGTTCCGTGACTCCCTGGGCCGCCGTGGCCTGACCCCGCTGCCCCCCGACGCAGCGGTCACCGCGCTCACCCGGGCGGTCGCGGGCGGGCAGGCCGCGCTCACCGTCGCCGACGTCGACTGGGATCGCTTCCTCCCACCCTTCACCGCCGCCCGCCCTGGGCATTTCTTCGACGATCTATGGAGCCGGTCCACGACGGCCGGACCCGAGGGGGACGCCGAGCCGACCGGCACCGACGCGCCCCCCGCCCGAGTGGACTACGGGACGCTGCCCGGGCCCGCCCGCGCCCGCGCGCTGTTCGACCTCGTGCGGGCGGAGGCCGCGGCCATCCTCGGGCACCCGTCGCCCGACGACGTGGACCCGCAGCGCCGCTTCCTCGAACTCGGCTTCGACTCACTGGCCTCGGTGCAGCTCAGCCGCCGACTGGCCGCCGCCACCGGCCTCACCCTGGCCACGCCCGTTGTCTTCGAGCATCCGACGGTCTGCGAGCTCACCCGCCATCTCGACGCCCTCGCCACCCTCGCCACCCAGCGGCACCCGGACATCGTGCCCGGCAGGCCCCCCGCGCGGGCCGGGACGCAGGTCGCGCCGATCGGCGTGCGCGAGCTGTACCGACAGGCGTGCACGGACGGCAAGTTCGCCGAGGGCGTCGGTGTCCTGCGGGCCGTCGCCCGGCTCAGGCCCGTCTTCCGCACCGTCGAGGCCTTCGGCGCGCCCGCCGCGCCGGTGAGACTCGCCTCGGGTCCGGCCAGGCCCACCATCGTCTGCCTGCCCTCGATGGTCGCCCCGTCGGGACCGCACAACTTCGCCCGCCTTGCCCTGCACCTGCATGGCCGGCGGGACGTGTACGCGCTGCCGCATCCCGGATTCGGCGACGGGGAGCTGCTTCCGGCCACCGCGGATCTCGTCGTTGACCTGCATGCCGAGACCATCGCCCGGGCGTTCGACGAGATCCCCATCGTGCTCGCGGGTTACTCCTCGGGCGGCTGGCTGGCACATGCGATCGCGGCCCGGCTGGAGGCCCGCGGGATCCGCCCCGGGGCGGTGGTGCTGCTCGACACGTGGCTACCCGGGGACCGCATCCCCGAGGGCGACATCCAGGAGGAGCTTCGCGGCGTCGCCCTCAACGACCAGGCCTTCGCGCTGATGACGGAGGCACAGGTCACCGCGCAGGGCGCCTACCTGGACCTGTTCGAGGGCTGGCGGCCGACCACCGTCGACGCGCCGGTCGTCCTCGTCCGGGCGATGGAGCGCATGCCCCAGCAGGCGGTCGCCGAGAACCCTGACGGGGATGGCCAGGCCTGGGTGACCGACTGGGTGATGGAGCACGAAAGGCTCGACGCCGCCGGCAATCACCAGACGATGATGAACGAACACGCCGCCTCCACCGCCGCAGTCCTCCACCAGTGGCTTGCAGAACTGGGCCGGCCCACGGAACTGGAGCGGCGCTGATGCGGTGACCGGTCTACCCCCGGGGCCATCGGGTCACCGGACCTCGGGTCACAAGGCGGCCAGCGCCGGCCTGAGGACGCGTTCGTAGAAGTCGCAGAAGCCGCCCTGATCTGGACCGATCTGGAGCAGGGCGACTTCGGTGAACCCGGCGTCGGCGAACCGCCGGACCCCCGCGACGAACGGCTCCGGGTCGGGCCCGTGCGGGATCTTCGGGGCGAGATCCTCCGCGTGACTACTCCGACGTCTAAAGGCGCCGGCTTCTCAGGCGGCTTGCGCTGCCTGAAGGGCCAGCCCGGCCCTGAGGATGTTGGTAGCCGCGTTGACGTCGGCGTGCGCGCTGTGGCCGCATGCCTGACAGACAAACGCGGCCTGTGTTCTGCGGTTCCCGGCGGCGCAGTGGCCACATTCGGCGCAGGTACGGGACGTATTGGCGGGTGGCGCCCCGACGACGGCCCGTCCGGCGCTTTCAGCCTTGGCGTGCAGCACGGTGAGGAACACCCCCCATCCCGCATCGAGGATGCTCTTGTTCAGCCCCGTCTTGGCGGCCTGCCCGTTCGACAGGAAGACACCGGGCGTCTCCGGGTCGGGCCTGGGCATGACCCGGCGGGTCATGCCCTTGATGTTCAGGTTCTCCACGGCGATCAGGTCGTGGTCGCGGACCAGCCCGAGCGCGGTCTTGTGGGCGAGGTCGAGACGCTGCCGGACGACGGCGCAGTGTTGCGCCGCGACCCGCGCGACGGCCTTGCGGCGCCGCTTCGAGCCGCGCTGCTTGCGGGACAGGTCCCGCTGCGCGGCGGCCAGCCTGCCCGCCGCCCGCCCGGCGAACCGGGGATTGCCGTAGCGGACCGTCGTCCGGCTCGGATGCCGGTAGGCGTCGCGGCGTTCCTGAAGGGCGGCGTTGTAGAGCGCCCGGTGGTCGTCGAGCATCGCGCCCAAGGCGGCTGTCTGGTGGCCGGTCGGGCGGAGCTGGAACCTGAAGGTCCGTCTCACCGGGCGGCTACCGGCCGCCACGGCCGTTCGTTCTGCGTGTCGATGTACCGCCGGACCGTGTCGGCGGAGACCGCGCCGACAGTGGCGACGAAGTACGACCGCGACCACAGGGTGGGCAGCCGGGACCGCAGGTGCGCGAACTCGGCGCGCAGCACGTGGGACGTGAAGCCCTTCACCTGGTTGGCGATGTACGACGGGGCGTGCTTTGGATGAGCCTTCACGAACAGGTGCACGTGGTCAGGTGCGATCTCCAGCGCGACGACCGGCCAGTCGTGCTCGGTGCACTTCTCGCGCAGCAGCGCGTCCAGCCGGTCACGGACCGGGCCGACGAGTACCGGCCTGCGATATTTGGGGCACCAGACGACGTGATAGCCAAGGTCGTAGGCCCCGCCCGCGCCCGTCGTCACCCACCGCCCCACGCCACCGACTATATCAGCATGGCCGGCATAACCGTTACAGTCCGTACCGGATTCCCCTGTCGCCTGAAAGCGACACTCCCCCCGGAGGCGACTGGTGGTTCGATGCTCCGGCTGTGAATCGACGCGCACAGCACCTCGGCGGCGGTCTGGGCGGAGCTGAGCGTCGACGGGTTCAGCCATGGGATTATGACGGAGTGACGCTGTTCCCACTGCCAGCCGTCGAGCACGACGGCCCCGCCGTCCAGGTCGGGGAGGTCGAGTTCACCCGCGCCGAGCTCTTCGCGGCCGCGTCCGTCGTCGCCGGTCGGGTGGCCGGCGCGCCGGCGGTGGCCGTGCACGCCGAGGCGACGATGGCCACCGTCCTCTCGGTCGTCGGCTGCCTGCTCGCCGGGGTGCCGGCGGTACCCGTGCCGCCCGACTCCGGGCCGCGTGAACGCGGTCACATCCTGCGCGACTCGGGCGCCGCCCTGCTGCTCGGCAGCCCCGCCTGGGACGACCTCACGATCCCCACCGTGCCGGTCGATCTCACCGCACGGTCGGGGGCTGCCGGGTCCGGGTCCGGGGGGGCCGGACCGGCGCTCATCCTCTACACCTCCGGGACGACCGGAGCCCCCAAAGGCGTGGTGCTGTCCGCCCCGGCCATCGCCGCCGATCTGGACGCCCTCGCCGACGCCTGGGCCTGGACGCCCGAGGACACGCTCGTGCACGGACTGCCGCTGTTCCACGTCCACGGCCTGGTCCTGGGTGTGCTCGGGGCGCTGCGGGCCGGCAGCCGGTTGATCCACACCGTCCGCCCGACCCCGACGGCGTACGCGGCGGCCGGGGGGACCCTGTACTTCGGCGTGCCGACCGTGTGGTCCCGGGTCTGTGACGATCCGACCACCGCCCGCGCCCTGGCCTCGGCCCGGCTGCTCGTCTCGGGCAGTGCCCCCCTGCCGATGCCGGTGATCGACCGGCTCGCCGGCCTCACCGGCCTCGCCCCGATCGAACGGTACGGGATGACCGAGACGTTGATCACCATCAGCGCCCGAGCGGACGGGGAGCGCCGGGCGGGCTGGGTCGGCACCACCCTGCCGGGAGTGCGGACCCGGCTCGTGGACGACGAGACGGGGGCCGAGCTGCCCGCGGACGGGGAGAGCATCGGCGAGCTGCAGGTCCGCGGTTCCACCCTGTTCGACGGGTACCTGGGGCGCCCGGAGGTCACCGCCGCGTCGTTCACCGCGGACGGCTGGTTCCGCACCGGCGACGCCGCGGTCGTCGCCCCGGACGGCCACCACCGAATCGTCGGGCGCCGATCCACCGACCTCATCAAGAGCGGCGGTTACCGGGTGGGCGCGGGCGAGGTCGAGGCCGTGCTGCTGGCCCACCCGGCCGTGCGCGAGGCCGCCGTCGTCGGGCTGCCGGACGACGACCTCGGGCAGCGCATCGCCGCCTTCGTCATCGCCCCCGGCCTGGCCGGTGCGGCGGGCGGGATACCGGGCGGGGCGCCGGGCGGGACACCGAGCGAGACGGCGAGCGAGACGACGGCGAGCGAGGCGCTCATCGACTTCGTGGCGCGGGAGCTGTCCATCCACAAGCGGCCCCGGGAGATCCACCTGGTGACCGAGCTCCCCCGCAACTCGATGGGCAAGATCCGCAAGTCCGCCCTGGCTCCCCCGGAAACGCCCTGAGGGCAGGTCACGGCGTCGAGGAGAGCGTGCTCGGGGTGCTCACCCCACCGGGGCGGGAGGCCCTGCGGTCCCTGCTCGCCCGCGCCCTGGCGGGCTGACCGGCCCAGCGGGGCTGGCGGGACCGGCCGGCAGGCCCGTGGCGAGGCCGCGGTAGAACGCGCTGGTCGCCATCAGCTCCTCGTGCGGGCCCTGCGCGACCACGCGGCCCTCGTTCAGCACGAGGATGAGATCCGCAGCCCGCACCGTGGAGATCCGGTGGGCAATGACCAGCAGTGCCCGCTCGGCGGCGATCCGGCGCATCGCGCGGGTGAGCGCCTGCTCGTTGACGCTGTCCAGCTGGGCCGTGGGCTCGTCCAGGAGCAGCACCGCGGGCTGAGCGATCAGCGCGCGGGCGATCGCGACCCGCTGCCGTTCCCCGCCGGAGAGCAGCACACCATGATCACCAACCGGGGTCCGGAGCCGCTCGGGCAGCCGGTCGGTGAAGTCCCGCAGCCCCGCCGTGGCCAGGACCGCGGTGATCTGCTCCTCGGTCGCCTCCGGCGCCGCGTAGGTGATGTTGTCCCGCAGGCTGCCGTGCAGCACCGGGGTGTTCTGCTCGACCAGCCCGACCCACCCGCGGGCGGTCGCGCGGGGCATCGCGCGGACGTCGTGGCCGGCGAAGAGGATCATTCCGGCGTCCGGCTCGTAGAATCGCTCGACGAGCTCCAGGATGGTGGACTTGCCGGCACCGGACGGCCCGACCAGCGCGACGTGCCCGCGGGACGGCACCGTGAACGACACCCCGCGCAGCACCGGCGTCTCCGCGTAGCCGAACCAGACGTCACGGAACTCGATCGACGGCACCTGCGGATTCGGCGGCTCCCTGCGTGACAAGGACAAGGATGACACTCGTGACGAGGGTGAGGGTGACAACGGTGCCGGCGGGCGCGTCCCGCCGGGGGCCGCGGCCGCCACGGGGCGCAGCGGACCGTGCACCGGCTCGTCGTCGCCCTCCCGGGGCAGCGCGAACACCGCGTTGACCCGCGACAGCGCCCCCATCCCCCGCTGGATGGTCGCCGCCGCCTCGATGAGCTGCGACAACGGCATCACCAGGTAGGTGGCATACAGCAGGAAGGCGACCAGGCTGCCGAGCGAGGCCGAACCGCGCGCCACCAGGATCCCGCCGACCAGGAGCACGACCAGCACGCTTCCCTGCACCGCGAGCTGCATCGCGGGGGCGATGATCGAGTCCAGCTTCGCCATCCGGATGCCGGCCTGGTATGCGGCCGCGGCGTGGTCGCCGATGCGCGCGGCCTCCCGCCCCTCGGCGCGGTTCGCCCGCACGGTACGGATCGCGGTGAGGGCGCGCTCCAGGTCGGCGGTCATGCCGCCGACGCTGGCCTGCCCGCGTTCGGACACCGTCCTGATCCGGGACAGCGCGCCGAATACCACGACCCCGGCCACCGCCACCACCCCGAGCACGAGCAGGAACAGCCAGGGGTTCAACCAGATCATCAGGGCGACGGCGCCGACGACGCCGATCACGCTGGTGACCAGGGAGGTGAAGCTGTACGCCACCGCCTCCCGCACCACGGTCGTGTCGGTATTCGCGCGGGAGATCAGATCCCCGATCCGCCGCGTGTCGAACACCCGCATGCGCAGCCGCAGCAGGTGGCCGATCAGGCTGGTGCGCAGGCCGAGCAGGACGCCCTGGCCGACGCGCTCGAGCAGGTAGTGCCCGGCGGTGTCGATCATCGCCTGGCCGACGAACAGACCCAGCAGCGCCCCGATGAGCCAGCCGGGAATACCCCCCGCCTGCGCAGCGTCGATCACCCGCATCACGAGCAGCGGTTGGAGCACCCCGACGGCGGTGCCGACCACGGTCAGCGCCGTGGCGATCGCCACCGCCCCGCGACGGCCGCACAGCAGCGCCCAGAGTTCCGCGACGCCCCGCAACGCGGGCCCCCGGGCAACTCCCTGGCCCTCCCCCTCAACGACGTACGCCCTCGTCACGAGGCACGCCCCTTCCGCGAAGCCCGCCACTCCCACGAAGCCCGCCCGCGCGACGCGGCCCGGTTCCCGTTCCCGGACCGACGCTGAGCAGCGGCCGCAGGTAGCCGGCCGGCATCGACTCCCCCACGATCACTCCGTCCGCCTCGACCCACGCGTGCGCGGCGAACGGCGCGATGGTGCGCACCCCCACACGCCACGTCGGGAACGTTCCGGTCAACCGGCACAGCAGGGCGGTCGCTATCGAGCGGGGAACGCAGCCCCGCGCGCCGCGGCAGGTGAGGCTCACGGCTGTCACCGCCTGCCGGGCGGCGAGCGCGGTGTCATAGTCGGCCGGGCGGGCGCCCGCGCCCACCTCCGTGAGCACCCGGCAGATGCGGGCCGGCGACTGGGTCGCGAGCACCCGCGCGATCCCCACGGCGACCAGCGCGCCGAGCCGACGAGCGAGGGACGGTTTCGCCTCCGGCCGCTCGACCACCATCGGCGCGGTCACCGGGCCTGCGCCCGGGGATCGCAGACCGCCTCGGTCTCGGGTGACCATCGGGGTTCGGGCTCAGCCTCGATGAGGCCCACGTCCGCGAGTTGGGCGAGCAGACCCTCCACGTCGCGGCGCGCCGTCTCCGGGTCAACCTCGCTGGCCTCACACAGCCCGCGGGCGGCGGCTGCCGTGTCGCCGCCGTCGAGCAGGATCCGCAGCACCAGGTCACCCGAGGGGTTGAGGGTCCAGTACCGGCCGTTGTCGATATGGAGGAGCACCGCTCCGTACTCGGTCGGCGCCCGCACTACGTCAGGCCGCAGCGTCACCATGATCACTCACTCCTCCGGTAGCTCACTCACTTCTCCGGTAGCGCAGTCAGGGCTCCGCCGGCTCGCGAGCACCCGCAGCCACGCGTCCACCGCGAACGTCGGTTGCAGCGCCTGGTGGCGATGACCAGGTACGGACGAAGATCGGCACGCCTGGCGCAGCGCGTCCGGCTCGATCAGGCCGAGATCGGCCAACGGGCTGTCATCGCACAGCTTCACCAGGACGTCCTGGCTGGCGCGCAGGCCCTGATCCGCCTCGGCGGCGGCATCCGCCTTGGTCTCGCGGCGCAGGCATTCCTGCGGCACCACCCGGCGCATGGCCTCCTTCAACAACGGTTTGTACTCCCACGGACCGGTGCGCTCCTCGGGCCGCACCGCCAGCGCCGCCCGGACCACCCGATCGTCGAGGAAGGGAGCGGCGAGCGGCGGGCCGACCGGATCGGCGAGCTGGTCGAACAGCCGGAACACCGCCGCGCCGGCGCGGATGGCGAAGAGATCGGCGTGGCCGTCCCGGGTCTCGGCCAGCGGCCAGGCGCGCCGGGCGGCCTCCGCGAACGCTCCGGCCAGCAGGTCGAGGGCCGCCGGCGTGAGCCAACCCGGGACCACAGGCGGAAAGGCCCAGTCGAGCGGGGCCAGGACGCCCGGGTGGGATCGGCCGAAACCGGAGGAACCGGAGGAACCGGCCGGACGGTGGGCCTGGTCGAGCGCATCGGCCATGTCGGCGAGGCAGTCCCGGTAGCCGCGCGGCCACATCATCCGCAGACACGCCATCCGCGGCCAGCCCTCCTGCGCTCGGTGTCCGCGCAGGTCGTGCAGCGCCCGCCAGGGCCGGCGGCGCAACAACCGGGGGAGGTAGGCGGGACAGCCATAGGCGACCTCGTCGCCACCGAACCCGGTGAGGTGCACCCGCGGCCCGTACAGCGCGACCCGGTCAAGACCCGCGCGCAGCTTCGCCCGGTCGACGATGCCGACGAACGGCCGGTCGAGCGGTTCGTCGGCGTCGGCAATACCGTCGTAGACGAGGGGAAGCCCGGCGGCGGGCAGGACCTCGCGCGTGACGCCGGGGAGCGTGGCCGCGGCCCGCGCGGCCCACTGGGCGTCGTCGTCACCGGGATCGCGGGCGATCCCGGTGAGCGCGACCACGTCGGCGGGGCCGCGCGCGGCCAGGCAGCACACCGAGGTGGAGTCCAGCCCACCCGACAGATCACAGCTCACCGTCCCGCCGCCGGCGACCCGCGCCGCCACGGCCTCGGCGAGAGCCGCCCGCAGGGTCGGCGCCCCCTCCGCACGGGACCGCACCGGTGCCGGTCGACGCCACCACCGCAGGACAGTGGCCTTCTCGTCAGGGCCGACGAGAAGGTAGTGATCCGGGGGCAGCGCGTCGATCGACTCCCAGAGCACCAGGTCGTCGAGCGGATGGGGCGGTGACGGGTCGAGCAGCGACAGAGCCAGCGCCGCCCGGTTCAGCGGGGCGCCCGTGAGCCGGGCGAGCACGTCGGCGCGGTCGGCGGCGACCAGCTGGCTGCCCAGCCGGGCGGTGAAAACCCGCCGGGTTCCCGTCGGGCTGCCCTGGATACGACGGTGGCCGTCGATGTCGGCGATCACGTGGTAGTCGCCGGCCACCGCGCGCGCGAGGTCGAGAGCATGCACGTCACGGGCCGTGAGAAGCAGCCGCAGGAGCTGTCGCGCGTTGGTCGCGGCACACCCGATCAGGGCCAGTCGCGAGCGCCCGGCGACGGCACTGACCATGGCGTCGTCCGGCCAGTTGCCGACGATCCACGGCCGCCCGGAGGCGTACCGCAGCATGTGACGGACCCCCGGCGGACGCACGACGGGATCACGGTCGGCCAGCACCAGAAACCAGCAGGACGGAATCGGGACCACCGCCACCCCGGCCGCCGTCACGCAAAACGCCGCCAGAAATAGTCACGCCCCCAGCCCCAGCGGCCGTTCGTCACTGCGGCGAAGCTGCCGGCATCCTCCAGTCGCGGGGGGAGGTAGGTAGCCTTCATCGTCTTCTCCTCAGCGGTTTCCGCGCGCCCGCGCTGTGACGCGCACCCTTGCGACGCGCACCCTTGCGACGCGCGCCGGTGGCGATACACGACGGCGCCGCGCCCGTGGCGCGGGCGCCGGCCAGCTGGTCCGGCCCGTCTGGTTGAAATTCCCCCGCCGGGTTCACTGGCGGTTCAGCTGACCTCCGGTGGTGAATTTGGGGGACCTGAGCACGGTCTGCGGTCCCTGGACCGTGCTCAGGTCCCCATAACTCGGCCGCCGCACGACTCGGCCGGAACGGCCGTGGTATCAGGTGATCCACGAGTCCGGATTCAGTACATGCTGATGGGCACGCCGCAGTTCGACACCGGGCTCGATCCCGAGTTCGGTCACCAGCCGCCGGTAGACCGTCTGGTACTCGGCCAGTGCCTCGGCCCGCCGGCCGGTGTGTTCCAACGCGAGGATCAGTTGGGCCCAGGGACGTTCCCGGGTCGGATGTTCGACCGTGAGCGCCCGCAGGGTCGGCAGCACCCGATCGTACTCGCTGAGGGCCAGGCGGGCGTCGATCAGGTCCTCGCACACCGCCCAGCGAGCCTCCTCCAGCCGGAGGACCTCCGCGCCTGCGATCTCCGCCGGGAGCTCGTCGAACGCGTCCCCCCGCCACAGCGCGAGGGCACCTTCGAAAAACCCGGCGGCGCGTTCCGGTGAGCCGGCACGCACGGCGGCGCGGCCCTGCTCAGCGGCCGATTCGAACCGCTTAGCGTCGATCTCACCGGGCGCAACGACCAGGCGGTACTCCCCCGGCCGGCTCTCGATGCGCCCGGGGCCGTTCCCCCCGGCTCCGGGCGTGCCCAGGGGCGGCCGGAGGGTGTGCCGCAGCTCCGAGAGATAAGTCTTGATGTTGCCCCCAGCGGAGCGCGGCGGGGCATCCTGCCAGAGCGCGAGCCGCATCCCGTCCACACTCACCCACTGGCCGGCGTGCAGCAGCAGGGTCAGCAGCAGGATGCGCTTCTTGCGCTGGTCGATGCGGACCTGCTCACCCGAGGATCGCCGCACCTCCAGCGGTCCCAGGACCGCGAACAGGAGGCCGGCCCCGGTCGCGGAAGATGCGTTCGGACTCGCCTCAGATAGGTAGTCGTCGAGCATCGTGGCTCTCATCGATCGGGCCCCCGTTTCGGTTTTCCCGTGCGGGCCGGCTGGTCCCGCCCGGGCCGGTGCCGTCTCCCGGCCCGGTGCTGGCCCGGTGGCTGAATACCCCCAGCTCACCCCGGGTAGTCATCCGGTGCATGCGGATATCGAGCAGCGATCTCGGGCGGGTCGGGAACACCGCCCGAGAGCGCCGGCGCCCGGTCGGCGGGCCTCGATCAGGGTCAGATCCCGAGCTTCGCCCGCGTCTGCGGCCCGACGATCCCGTCGACCACCAGACCGTGCTTCAGCTGGAAGTCCTTGACCATGTGGTTGGTCTGGTACCCGAACTTCCCATCCACGCTGATCGGGTAGCCAAGGCTGGCTAGCCTCTTCTGGATCTGGTGGACGTCGAGGCGGAACCCGAGGCCGATGGCCAGCGACGGGTAGCGGGCCGCAGGCGCCACCACGGCCGCACGCGCCGGGGCAGCCAGCGAGGAGTAGGAGACGTTCGTGAACCGCGCGCCGCGCGAGACGGCCGCCGCCGCTGCCTGTCCCCGGGCCAGGTAGCGGTAGTGCATGCCCTTGGTGTAGGCGCTCCAGGCGGTGATGCCCTGGCCTTCACAGACCTTCTTCGCCGCCCAGACGTTGACGGTTGGGTCGTAGAGGTTGCGGTTACCCACCCAGCCGGCGTGGGCCCGCATGTTGATCTGCCACAGGCCGCGCGAGTCCTCGCCGGAGGTGGCGTGGGCGTAGGGGTTGCCGCCGGACTCCGCAAGAGCCACCGCGACCCAGGTGGCCAGCGGGACGCCGCGGCAGCCGGGCAGTCCCGCGTTCGCGGCCGCGCTGGCGATCGTCACATCGGGGACCGTGGTGGCGGCCCTGGCCGGGCTCGCGGTGGCGAGCATGCCGGCGCCGGCGCCGATCACACCGACGGCGGCGACAACGGCGCCCCGGGTCCGGGTGGAATTTTTCCGATGCTTTCCCTTGGCCATTTCTTTGACATCTCATTTCGGTGTCGTCGAGCACAGACTGGTGATCGAGGGGAGGGATGCCGCTCAAAGGAGGGCGAGCGGAGACGACCGCGCTGGAGAAGAGCAGCACCCAGTGCCGGTCCCCCGGTGCGCCGAGGGTCCGTCCGGGGACGACCGATCGACGCACCCTGAGGATTCCGGGGTCGATGGGCTGAGCAGCCCGGCAGGCGGCCGCGGTCATTCCGTTCCGGGCCTGGCGGGCCCGGTGGACGGCAGGGGTCAGCCGACCACGGATGACGAGGTCAGGTGGCTTTCAGCCGAGCTGGTGGTATCGCGCGTCAGCGCGATCGGCCGGTACGGGCACCGACCGGATGGCACGTTCTCGCGAAGACGTCAGGGCGAGAACGGCGCCCAATATGGCGGGGACGCACCGCGGGTCGCGCCGAACGGCGTCACGGTCCAAAAGACCGGAGCCGAGCGTTCCTGAAACACAGGCAACGTCGAGTCCTTCCCGTACGCCTGCGAGGTTAGCTGTCGGGTTCGGGCCGGGAAGCCCGGCCGTTTCCGCGGCGTGCGCGTAACGGCTTAACCCCAAGGGCGGCCCGCAACGAGCCACCCGAAGGAACGTGGTTCCCCCGCTTCTGCCCAAGGTCTCTCGGAGGGAGCTCCGGACCGTGGGCAGAACTCGGCGTCGGCCCGGAGCTGTTG
Organism: Frankia sp. CcMO1; assembly: GCF_977945845.1. Lineage (NCBI taxonomy): Bacteria > Bacillati > Actinomycetota > Actinomycetes > Frankiales > Frankiaceae > Frankia > Frankia sp. CcMO1. The sequence continues at coordinate 2,748 of NZ_CDWTMG010000067.1, read as the reverse complement.
ATACCTCGCAACCGTAGCGAACTACAGACCGTAGTGACAAGTACGAGTTGCGCCGAATCTGGGCGCATGTTGGTCACGATACGTGCATAACGCTGCGGTACCGCAACTCTCGGACATCAATAGCAGCTACCGGTAGCGACACAGATCACCCGTCACGACCGGATCTTGGCGATATGACCGGTCTGTCGCGACGGGGACCGGTGGCCACGGGGACCGGTAGTCACGGGGACCGGTAGTCACCGGGACCGCCCGGCCGCCCGGCAATCCCTGCGCCCCCGCGCACCCCGGCAACCCCCGGCGGGCGGGAAACTTGGACCGGGGGTCGGGTGGCGTGTGGGCGGGTACGCAAACGCGAACGGCGCCGGCTTCGAGCCGCAGACTCGAAGCCGGCGCCGTTGGAAAACAGACGACGCGGTACGGGACGGACGATGGACCCGCGTGATTCGCGCCGGCACCCGCCAAGGAAACGCCTGCTGAGCGATTGGGACTCCCGCGGAGGCACACCCCGATCAGAGCGGCACGCGGGCGCGCCCGGCACCGGGCGAGATCAGTCGAGCGGCCGGTCCCGCTGCCGTTGCCGTGGGGCCAGCCGCGGGGCACGGAGGTTCTCGAGGAACAGCAGGATGTGCGCGCCGACCGCACGCCGACCGGGGCCGGCGAGCACGCCACGCCCCCCGGGTAGCGACGCCAGCCGGGCCCGGCGCGCGGTCCGCGTCATCATGCGCACCAGCGCAAGCGGGCTGACCTCGTCTCGCTCGGCGTGGAGCAGTAGGACCGGCAGGTCGGGCAGCGACCGTGGGATCGGCTGTCCCGGACCCTCGCCCGCGATCTTTCGGTACACCAGCGGCAGGTCGAGCAACACGAGGGCATCCGGCCGGACGGCTGGCGAACCGGCGCCGACCAACGCCCGCAGGGCCCCGCTGTCCGAACCCAGCAGGATGAACGGACCCTCGGGGGCACGCGCCTCACCAAGGGCGAGGACGGTGTCTCTCCCGTGGTCGAGAAACGTCACCTGATATCCGTCGAGCGCGAGCCGGAAAGCCAGGCCCTCGAAATGTTCGGCGGATTCTCCCCGACCGGGGAGAAGGACGACACTGGCTCTTCTCGAGTGGGTTGGATCACCGCTGGGCCAGTAACGGGTTCCCGACCCCCCCACATATCCATGGGAGTCGAAATGAAATAACTTGCGCGTTTCGAACCCTCCACAGGCTTGTGACCTGCGATGATGCTCTCGATCACGTATTTGTTACTTCATTACGTCCCCATGGGGGCGCGGATAAACGTATGCTGACGAAACCAGGGACGACACAGCATGCTCCGATCGGAAACCGTCCAGAGATGTACCCGGTACTGACCGGACATCGATACCGAGGCAGCTGGCGTCCACGCAGGCAATGACGATCTGGAGACAGACATATCGAGCGGCCATGAATAAGGAGAACGCCAGAGAGAACACCGAGCGAGGGAAAGCCGAGGAGGCTAGTAAAGCACGTGAAGTGGCCGGGCCGGACAACCGGACGAGGCCACTCGCAGGAAATCGATGTGGCCACGGATGACCAGGGGGGTCATCCGATCCACCCAGGAGGACATGACCATATTCTGCCTATCCGACGGCTACCTGTCAACATGGTCAATATTGTTACTCAGGTGTTTCACCCCATGTCCGCCCGAGGATACGTAACCGTAGCCACCAGTCGTGACCGAGGCCACGTGGCACGTGGCACGTGGCGCCGCACAGCTGCACGGCCCCGGACGTCGGGGCGGAGTCGGGTGATCGCCGGCTACGCCCCGGCGCCGTCGGGCCGGACGCCGCTCAGGCGGCGGCGCCCACCATCGTGTTGCAGCTCTCCGCGCAGGATCGGCATGCGCCGGCGAGCTTGGCGAGCTGCTGATCCTGCGGCATCCTCTCGCACATCTCAGCGCACATCACGCAGATCCGCGCGCACATCGCGCACATTTCCCCGTGCATCGGCGACATCCGGCACATCATGTCGGCGCAGGTCCTGGTGACGGCTGCGCAGTCCATCATCAGCCGCATGTTCGCCGACTCCATCATGGCGCCCGGCATGTCCATGCAGTAGGAGATCGTCTCCTCGCACAGGGCCGAGCAGGACATACACTCCTCGATGGCCTTCCGCATGTTCTTATTGATCATTTCAGCGTGCTGCATGAGAACCCTCCAGGCATTGGAGACGCGGCACCCCGTACCAGCAAATGGCCCGGGCCACCTGACGGCAGCCGGCAGCGGGGCCCCTACGACAATAGCTTTCGGGGGCCGATCCGCATCTCGGTCAATCGCCGTCCCAGAGCGGATCCGACGAAAGCCCGCGAAGCCATACTAAGGGTATTTCTTTTGATATTTCGTGAACATTCTAGAAAACGGGAGAGTCAGCTGGACGGCGACGCCGCGGGCCGCTCGGGAGCGATTCTCGGCACCTCTTCCATCACCATGGTGGGGCGGACCAGGTTCCCGGGCAGCCGCGGGTGGGGCAGCACCGCACGACCGCCAAGGAACACCCCGCTCACGGCGCCCGGCCGCTCGAAGACCGACAGGTCCCCGGGGTCCGCGTCGAGCAGGATCGCGTCGAAGGCGGAGCCGACGGCGATACGGCCGGCTCCCTCCCCCAGTCCGAAGAGCCGGGCTCCGGTCGCGGTCGCGGCGAGCAGCGCCTCGGGCGGGGTGAGCCCGGCGCGGCGCAGCCGGCTGATCTCGGCCAGGTTCGTGCCGTGCCGGGTGCGGTGCCGGGC